>JALSOD010000282.1 GCA_026986655.1 Caldifarciminota bacterium
CTTTCTTTCTTTTCGAGAACCAGCATACGAAACCTTTTAGCCTTTTCACAAATATTCATATCAAGTTTAAATATAATAAAACCGATACTTCACAACAGGAGTCCTCGAGGATTTGACCTCCCCCTCCGTCTTTAAAAATAAGGAAGTAATAAAGAAAAGTTTATCTTTAAATGTTAAATCATCGAAATTGCTTATGTCTTTAAATGCGTCTATTATATAAAGACTTGATAGGTAGCAAGAATAAGAATAATGCTCTACTAATCTATCTCCCTCATACTTCTCTATAACCAATACGCCTTTCCAGCTGAATGTTGACCTAATTATCTTCTCACAAGCTTTAGCGTGCATTAAGTAAGAATGCTACAAGAAATGCGACATCTTTATCCTTGATAAAAGAGCGTCTGCCGTATGCAAACTGCAGGTATTTTCTTAAACCTCTTCGCAAAATAGGGAAATATACCTCATTTGGAAGCAACTCCACTATTCTTAAATATATTAGAGCTCCCCATCTGGAGGGATACTCCTCTACAACCCCATTTGTATCAAACATAACATTATTAGATGTAACAACATCAACTCCATCTTTATGGTATATCTTTGCTAAAAGTCCAAAAGTAGGTAGCTTTTCTATTTCAGTCCTCATACTTTCTCCTCCATTAAGAGGCTTATAAATTTGTCCCTATCAAAGGTTTCCAAAGGTTGTATATCTATAGCTAAGAACAAACCTTCTATTTCTGTCCCCTTGTAAAGGTTAGGGTCGGCAAAAAGTTTGGATACAAACGGGTGGATGTTGTATTTTTCAAACAACTGTTTTGCATACTCATTTTCAAAGACAGCCTCCTGCTTCAATAAAGAATAATGTTTTAGCTGTCCTTTAAAGTTGGAACAAAACTCTAACAGTTCCGCCAACTTAGTTCCTTCTCCCTCCGTAAGTTCTCTTAGCAAGTCACTAACAAACTCGGCTACGAGTTCCTCTTCAAAAAACTTTTTTGATTTTAAAAACTCTACGATACACCCAGCTGCATTATCGCCTAAAAGACTCTCAAAAATTTCGGGTTTCTCTCTATACAACCACAAAGCGTGTCCTATTACCCGCCCCGTTGGCAGAACTTCCTTTTTCTTTTCGTCTTTTTTCTTACTCATTTCAACCTTACCTCCTCAATTGCATACCTATCTGATGAGACGGAAAATGAAATAATCTCACAATCTGGTCTCTCATCTTTTATTTTCTTTAATATAGCAAACACACAATCATCCTCCTTGAGGGGATATTTAAGCTTCATTACATATTTTTCCCTCTTTTCAACCTCTACCCCGTCGATGAGGTCGAAAATAGAGACCACCTTGTCAGTTGAGCACCTCAGAGTTACGATTAAGTAGTCTTTATAGAGTCTCATATCTATATGATTATACTCTTATGTCGGCGAACAACAAGAGGATAGGGAAACGGGCAGAAGAGAGAGTACGAAAAGAGTTTTTGCAAACCTGGAACCTTGAGCCGCACTGTATTGTCCGCAACATCGCATCGGGAACCTATGAACAAGAGGTGGGGGACCTATCCTTTCACCTTGAAAAATGCGGGTATAAAAATCCCCACCTTGTGGTTGAGGTGAAAAGAAGGAAATACATTCCGCGGCGTCCAGATTCAAAAGTATTTCAAAAATTTTTAGAACAATTACAAGAGGAGAGAGAAAAATATAAAGAACTCTATAAGGTTACCCCCTCCATAATGCTCGTAATAGTGAAACCTTACCAAAGGCAATTTGAAACCTATTATGAGTTGTCACCTGATTCGAATTTGATAATCCCTACTTCTTTTCCCAAAAGAGGAATAACATTCCTGCGGACACTTCTCGAAAAGATTCGACCTATTCCGCTTTTAAAGTGATTAATAGTCCCGAAAATCGTCTATTGCCCTTTCCTTATTTCTCCATTTCTGTCATCCAATTAACATATTTTCATATGTATGAAATACAAAAAATAGGTAGTAAGCTACAAATACGGATATTACAATGCCCTGATAATGCCGAATTACTAAAACTTGCCCGTGAAATCCGTGCAGCTTCTGCCAGGGGAAATATATCTCTTATAGAAATCTATAACAAGGATTTATATATCCCCTTCACCCAGCCTGCCAAAGCAATTAGGTTTCTTTACAACATCGCCGCAGGTAAATTGTTTAAAACTTATCTTTGCCCACTTGAAAGTTTACCTACCTCAGCTATAAAGCTAGCTTCTCAACCTTCTCAACAGTTCTCTATGCCACCCCAGGAGCAGCAGATTAAAAAACATGTATCACATATAGCCAACTCTACCACTACCACCCATAGTGATGATTTCCTTATTTTGATTGGACTGGCAATTTTACTGCTACTGTTGTAGTGTGTCAAAAATTCCGAATACAATTCGTTTTTTTATATTTGAGGAGGTAGATGATGATAGCAGAAATTTACAACTTGAAAAACTGCACACCGCATGAAATTGCCATCATCACTGAAACGGGTGAGCAAATATCTATCCCACCGAGTGGGTATCAAATTAGAGCTGCAACCATCACTGAGGAAATTGGAGAACTTGAGACAGAATATGGACCCATTCCCGTAGCCATAAGCTCTCTCGGTGGAATCACTATCCTCAAGGAGGGGGAAGAAATTAGCATTGAGGCAGCGAGGGAGGCTTTTAAGGATGTAGACGGAGTGATAGTTCCACACATTTTGAAGGATTTTATAGAAGACATTCGAATTATTTTGCAAAAGCCCTATCTCGATGTGTTCGCTCCCAACACCGCACAGGCTATCCGAGACGCTGCGGGCAGGATTAAGGGAGTCCCTAATCTCATTCGTCTTTCCCCTTAACCGCCTCCGTCTCCTAAAATTCTTTTTATGCAGAAATCAAATAATACCTTATGCCTCCTACTCGGAATAGGAGCTTTGACTTTTGCTCCTCTTGTTTTTGCTGACAGGCATCCGACATACGAGGAAAGGTTACAGGAAATTTACAAGGTAGTATATGTCAAATTGGGGAAGCACCGTAAGCTCTGTAGTAGAGCAAAGCCTGTATATCACTTCATTTACAACCACCTTCCGCAAGTAGTTTGCACCTTATGGGGAACCGAATCGAGTTGGAGGAAGGACATAACTGTATCTTCCACGGGGGACTGGTGCCCGTTACAAGTTAACAGGAAAACTTGGGAAAAATTTTTAAGGGAGACAGGGATAATCAAAAACTGGGAAAGAGATATTTTAACCCCAGATGGGTGTCTAAAAGCGGCGTTAGCTACCCTTCTCAGGAACATATCTGTTTTTTGTTGCTCAAGGGTAGGGAAAAGATTGTGCGAATACTATATAAAACATAAGAAATTTGTTTATTTCTTAGCATTGCACAATAGTCCATTCTTACTCTATCAACTGCATTCCCATACCTCCAAAAGGTTGAAAACTGAAAGACGGAGGTACTTAAACAGGATATTGAGGTACTGGGAAAAATGTAAAAGGAAGTCGAGAGAATTTAAAATTTAACCAATCCCTACAAATCTAAATCTATATTGGTATCATCATCTTCTTTAAATGTTCCCATATCTTTACCAAGCTGTTGTTCAATTTGCTTCTTTACTTTAATTGAGTTCCACGATGATTTAGTTTCTTTCTCCGCTGTTGATAAAGCATCCGCGTTAAAAATTACCACTTTTTTACCTATTAATCCCAAATCCCTTTTTGATACTTTCGAATATTCGACTTCTAATTTCAATTCCGTCGAGCTTTCGAGCTTCTCTTTCAACCATTTCAAGGAAGGTGCTTCTATACCTTTTTCTTTTAAAAAGGTAAGGAAATCCCTTGTAATATACACCTTTTCTCCAAATGCATCATACTTAATAGGGAAAGTAGCTATTTCAGACTGTAAGCGGGCTATTTTTTCGAGAACATCAGGGGTCCCAAATACGGAATCAAAATGTTTTTTAAAGTTAGTATTCACATACTCTATCATGTAGAGTAACAAATCAAAAGCTTCTACAGTAACCTCATCGTTTGCCTCGGCTGTTTCTGCCCTCAATTTTATCCACTCTGGGACCCTGTTGAGGTATCTTGAGTATAAGTCCTCCAAAAGGGTTTCTGCGAAATCTTCAAAGGTATCGGCTTCCGTTAGGAGTTTAATATTCGAACTAACCATGTCATATATCTTTTTCGCAAGTGGTTTGAGCTCTCTTTCAAGATACCCCTCGGGGAAAGCTAAAGAGAAATTCTTTTTCTCCTCAGGGGTCACTTTCGCGGACAAAGGATAGTTAACCACTTTTATCCTTTTAGCCAAAGAGGATGACAACTTCAATGGATTATTTGAAGTAAAGATAAACGGTGCCAACGCAAAGGATACTCTTTGTCTCCTGTTCCTTGATAGGTGAGTTCTTGCAACTATATCCCCCCAGATGGATTTAAGCATTTCTTGCAAGGAAGACCCCTGAGCTGAGGCGTCAAACAGATGGGTTGTTTCGTTCACAATCAAAGCGAATGTTCCACTGTCTACTTGCTTTGCCAGGCGGGCTTCTGTTTGAATAGAGGAGGTATTCAGTTCAGTCTCGTATGGAACATTCCACAACTTCCTTGTGAGTCGGGCATCCTCGGTTTTTCCCGTGTCGGATTCTCCTACCAATGCTAACCATTGCCAGGGTCGGTTAGTGAAAACCTTTCTGACAAAGTAAAACGGGGAAGCTATAGCGAATTTAACGACGGTCGCCACTTCCGCAAGTTTTCGTTCGCTCCATACAGATACATAAATGTCTAATACCTTTAAGGCTTCCACAATTTCCTCTTCAGAAGGTTCATAATTCTCTAACTCTGGGTGATTTAGAACTATTTCCCACTGATAATGGGGAAATATTCCATAACGGAGCCACTTCTTTTGGATTCCCTTTTCCCTTTCGATTTTCCCCAAAATTGCCATAAAGGCTTCCTTTGCCTTCCTTGTGTTGATGAGAAAACCATTCTCTTCTAAGGCTCCTAAAACCTCTGCAGGAGTGCCCTTGAACTTATAGATTTCTCCCGCATATGAGTAGGTAAGGTTCCAAACTTTATCCGTTTCCTCTGCGAGTCGGGTGGGTGGGCGAACCACTTCAAGGTCCACGATATGTCCCCAGGCTATCGTGGATTTGAACACAAAACCTTCTTTCTCGGTTTGCTTCCATTCCTTTATTGCATCGTATTTCGATAGCGATGCATATCCCCACTTGGGAGAATCCCCTATGCGAACGAATATGTCATCTCTTTTCTCCCTTTTAGGCGGGAATAGGTTATTTAACTCTTCAAGGATGTGTAAATATCCACTTTCGGTGATGACACCTTCCTCAACTAAAGCTTCCAACTCTTCCTTGATTCCCGCATACCCTTTTATGTTTTCTTTGCTTACCCCCTCAAACCTTTCGCATTCGTAATCCACAAACTTGAGTCTTTTCTCCGCCTCTTCGTCGTTTGCTGAATAGACGATTTTTTCAATGAGTTTTCGGATACTTCCACAATCAATACCTTGCTTGTAGAGGAAGCCCGCAAGGTATTGAGTTAGATTGTGTCTATGTCCCTCCTTCCACAGGGGGGTAAATAGGTCCCCTAAAACTACAAGTTCTCGGGTAGAGAGCGACCTTTTGGTTTGCCTATCTCCTTTATTTATATATAAGGAGATAGAATCCTTTTCCCTCTTTCTCTGCAAAAGGATTTCTTTTAGCCATTCGGGAACCTCTACGGGTTCCGCTTCATTAACAAGCTCATAACAGGGGGTGGCCTCGTTCCAAACAGTTGAGGGATATGTAACCACAAGTGCTTTATCGTTCCTAATATCTATTTTGGGGAGGATATTGGTTGTGGTGGGAAGGTCAGGGTCGTATTTAAAGTAGAGGTGCTTCCCCTTATTTGGAGTTTTGATAACTAAAGTGCTTCTTTGTAATTTCGCCCACCTGTCCTTCCCAAATCTTCTCTCTGCTTCCTCCTCGTCGTCAACATCTACAACTGTTAGTCCGCTTATTGCACCCGTGAGGATAGCTATACCCCTGTGCCTGATTATCTTTTTGTAGTCTTCAACTAATTTGCTACCTTTTTTGATTGATATAGTTGCCTCCCAAAGTTGCTCTATATCTTCCCACGAGATGTCATCCTTTGAGACTAATTCTCCCCATTTGGCGGTTATTTTCTTTACAACCTTTCCATTTCTATCCCTTTCAAGGGATACAGGAATACTTACAACGCCATATTTGTGATATAGCTCATTCGCAAGTTCTTTTAGTGTATCAAAAATAACATTATTAGAGTATTTTTTTAAAAGCTCTATCATCTCTGCTGCCCTCCTTTAGTTTTTTTGGGTCTCCCGCCCCCGCCCCTGCTCTACCTCCTGCAAAACTTCCTCCAATGATACTTTAAACAATCTTTCAAATAACTTCCTATTAGCTTTTAATCTGTTTTGGCGTCCCAAAACTTCTGCGATTAAAATACAATCGAATGCGGAGAATTTATTAGTTTTCCTGAAGTACTTCCCTGTTTTTTGTGCCAACATACATGCAAGTGAGTATGTGCCTAATCCCAACACACGGGCTACCCCATCTATGCTTACCCCGTCCTTTATCCTCTTCCTGACCTTTTTCATAACTCCTATATTGTAGTCATGTTCCTCCATCATTAATGAATATATATCATAAAGTTATTTGCTTTTTATTTATTACTACTTGTGTCATCAACTGATGACAGATAATTGCACTTGTATTGATGGTTCCTACCTCCTTGAGTAGGCAGCTGTTTGACAAGTGGTGTTATGCGTCATCAGGTGATGACACCGAATTGTGTTTGTTCTCAAGAATAACTCCACAAATTGTGTTATGCGTCATCACTCCTGATAACCAAATCGTGTTCTATACTCAATGTCAAGGAAATGGGGTATTAGGCCTGGTGATGACCCCCAGGTGATGACTGTTCCCGCTAACGGTATATCAATTATCATTATGTGTCATCAGGTCACGATACCAAATTATACTTAGTATTTTACTAAATTATATTCTATATATTGCTTGGTATTTACCAAATGCCATTTAGTAAAATTGGCAAGAATCCAAACTTGGTAGGTGATGACACTGATGACACCTCTACATGTATTAATACAATTCAGAAGAAGGAGATTTGGTATTTTTCTGTCATCACTCAAATATAGGTTGATAGTTTTAATGTGTCTTAATCATATTTCCCCACAAGTTATGTTAGGCATTTAGGGAAGAAAATACCAAATGGCGTTATTTTGAGCTGTAAAACTGTTCACAGGGTGTCATCAGTGTCATCAGGTCATCAGCAAATGGTATTATGTATTGTGGTTTGTATTGAAATAAACAAATAAAAACAAAACCCTTGTAGGACAAGGCTATCACGCATCACCTGAGAAAGGGATAGTCCAACTTAACAAATAGTTAAAGTCAACTACAAATATATCAATACATCGAGCAAAGTATTGTGTCTGTAGGGTGATGACACTTTTACCCTTGTATCTATTTGTGTCATCAGAAAAGTCATCACTGCAGATGGGGAACTTGATAAAAATTTCTCTAGATGGGGGTGTTTACCCTTCTTTTACCCTCCATTTTTACTTTTTGTGGTGTATATAATTTTGATAGTTAATTAAATCAAAGGAGGTCAAGAATGAGGACTGTAGATTATTCGGCTTTAGTAGAAAAGTTGAAACGGTTGATTGAGGTTAAGCCGCATGGAGTCGTTAGCCTTACTGATGTTAAATCACTCGTAAAAAAGGGTAAGAAAGGAGCGGGTTTTAGAAGGTTTATAGGGAAGACGATTTTGATTCGCGACATACATTTTGAAGGAGACAAAGCTATCGTTACGGTAGAAGTAGATGGAGCCACTGAAAAGGTCACAACCCGCGATAAGATATTGATAAAGAGGTATCTCTTAGATTTCAAGGCTGCCCTGGATATGGGAGCTGAAGCTGTAAAGGTTAAAGTAGAGCCCCTCGGCAAATCATCTGTAAAATTTGTCTAAACCAACAAAACTCTTTTACATTTCTTTTTATTAATTTCTCTGTATAATCAATATTTCATGAGAGTTTTGGTTGTAAAACACTTTGTAATTCAGGAATGTTGTGGTGAAATTCGTCTCAACGGCGTACCTGTTGAAGGGAGGTTACCCCTTGATGACTTCATTAAAAGCATCGAAACCCAAGGGTATTATGTAAACGACCAATTAGGAATCATAGCTTTTAAAGGGAAAGTGATAAGAAAAGCTTATAGAGTTCTTCTTCTCAACAATAACCCCATTGTTTTGGGTCCACAAGATTTAATTAATGATGTGTTCGACCAAATTAAAAAACAGGTGGTGGAATATATGAGAAAAAAAATGGAAAGGAGGAAAAAGGTCGAGGAGGCCCTTAAAAAGTTAGAACAGCTTGGTGAAAAGATTAACGAACTAAGTGAGGCTATAAAAAATCTAAAACAGCAGATAGATGTAATTAACAAGGAAATTTCATCTATGAAGGCTTCTAAAGGAGAAGTAGCTACTAAGGAACCCGCCCAAAGGAACACACCTGCTAAAACATCGATTCAAGAGGAATCCAACCAAGAAAAAGCAGCAGGTTCCTCTTCTGCTCAACCTAAGAAAGAAAAATAAATTTTAAATCTTATTTTCTTTTCGTTATCCTTTTCACATATTTCATGAAATCCTTGTGCTGGATTCTACTATCGTAAATTTCAGCTTTATAAATAATACCACCAAGGGTCGTCCTTGAGGGTCCACAAGTATCCGCGTACAAGCAAACATAGTCTGCACCACACCATTTAAGTCCCCCAGATTTGTGGTATTTTTCAACCCAATTACCATTACTATCTTTTACAAAGAAAGATAGTTCCCACCCGTTGGAATCCCAAGCGGCAACCGCCACTAAATCCTGGTTCCCAGAGGGAGGTTCTGTAAGATATTGATACCCAAACCCGCAATTTTGTCTAACTGTAAATCCGTTTCCATAATACATGTCGTTTGCCCAGTTTCCATTAGAGTGGTAGCTCCTAAATAGGTAGTGATAGTTACCACTCTTCCACCCGCGACCGTACAAGATAATTGTTGCAGCCTTGGGTAAAGAAACTTCAGCCTTGGTAGCCTTGGATATGTTTTCACCAACCCAAACTGGTTCGTCAAGCGGTTTTACTATATCCCCTGTAACAGGATTTTTCCACCAGTTTTTATCTTTTTCGTTTTTGATACATATCCACAACTCTCCATTTACAGTGTTTATATAAATAGCCCCTATTCTAGGTGGATTTATATTGGTCGTTGGATTGTCATTCCCGTAATAACAGATGCACCCACTGTTACCTGCACTAGAGGAGGGTATGATAAATGAAATTGTGTTGTCCCAGTTGGTAGATTTTAAGATAGAGAAAATTTTCTCAGCTTTGTCTATTGAAGTGATTAGTTCGGTGTTGGGGGTCCTAATCGTGTTGCCTGCTAATTCAAATATTTTGCCTCCAGCTATGAGTATTCGATTTCTAATAATGTAGTTAAACTTTCCTTGCTTCTCTGCCTCTTCTGCTTTCTTTACAAGTTCATTAAAGAAGTCTTTTACCTCTTGCGGGTCATTAAACTCTATATACAGAGAGTTAATCTTCACAGTATTACCAAAAAGCTGTGCTACATAATCTGTAGTAACTAAAGTTGTCTCGTCTTTATAGAGCACATATTTCCTACTCATAAACTCTTATTATCTCTATTCCATACTGTAATAGTAGGTTGTATAGTTCACAATTAGAGTCAAGGTAGGCAAGACGCATTATGTAGTAGCTGTAAACTGCTTAATAAAGCGAAAGTAACCAAAATTCGTGGCAGTTCAGCGGAATTCAACCCCTAGAATTTTTTAGTTTAAGAACGCGTTTGCGGCGGTGCAAAAAATCAGTTGTAGTTTTGTTCTAAAAGCTTGAAGGCCGCCTCGGCTATTAAATGCATAATAACAATTATGCATATATAGAGAACCCAAGCGTTGCTAATCAATCTCAATGCAGTCAGACGCAAAAAGTAGCAACTTAGAAGGATAGAGCCCTTTGAAAGAAACCTACTGTTAGGGGCGGGGCTTCAAAAAACAAAAGGAGGGAGAATGATGCGTTACCCCGTGAAGGTAATTTTTTACAAGGTGAGGGATTTCCGCAGGGCTTTATCTATTTTCTTAGGAGTAGTTAAATGCACCACCTGTAGATGGTATGATAGGGGTGAAGATTTGGTTGTCGAGCTTGGGAGGCATTATTTGTCACAACTTTTGAGCGGGCGGGTAGTTGACGGTGCCTCCAGAGTGTGGGAGGAGGGTCTATGCGAGGATTTCGACATATACCCTGCCTTTAAGTTTGACATTTCAAAAATTAAAACTCAAAAGGAGATGTAAAAATGAGAAGCCCAGTCCAAAAACTGGAGAAAACGCTAAATACTGTTTATAAACAGTTGTATGGTGAGGAAGGTATAAAGGTTGAGGTTGATTATCCGAATATGTCCGTGTCAATAACAACCCCAAAGGGGTCGGAGATACAGCTCTTTTTAGGGGAGAGTTTACAAATAAAAGGTAGAGTAAAAGTAGAGGAGGACGAGTTCGCTAAAATTGTGGTGGAGCATACAGTGAAAACATTCGTTGCTATGAAATCGTTATATATATCGCTGTCTTTAATTAACCCTAATTGAGTGGAGGGGAAGGTAAAATGAAATTGACAAACGAACAAAGGGAGATTATTGAATATATTAAAACCAGCGAAGGGGATTTAATCATCAATGCCTTCGCAGGTACAGGAAAGACAACTACAACGAAGATAGCAATTGAGAGTATAGCAGGAAAAACAAAATATAAACCAACATATCTTGTTTATAACAAAAAAAATAAAGAAGAAGCTCAAAGGAAGTTAAAAAAGTTTGCGTCGGTTCACACTTTCCACTCCCTTGCTTACTCTTATTTGAAAAAGTCGGAAAAACAAAGTGTCAGAAAACTGTCTTTTGTTGAAGTTAGGGAGATAGTAGAGGAAATAACTAAGATAGACAAGAAAAAGATATTAAACTACCTCACATACGCGGTTAGGAATTATATGAGTGGAAACCTGAAAGAAGCGAAGAAATTCTTGAAATTTGTAAAGGTTGAAGATATTGACCTTCAAGATTTGACCTCAAAAGTGGTGGATAATCAAGTGGAAAAGGGAACCATAGACTTTGATACTATGATATTGAAGTTAATAAGAGAGATTGAGGCGGGGAAAAGGAAGATTAAAAAGAAAACAGTTTTTATTGACGAAGCTCAAGATATTAACCCTATACAGGAAAAACTTGTTTCTTTGATAGCGGAAAGAATTATCGCCGTTGGGGATACTCACCAATCAATATACCAATGGCGGGGAGCGAACGGCTACTTCCTCAAAAGGAAGGGGGTAGAAAGAAAATATCTCACCATCAGCTGGAGAATTCCTCCCCGAAGCCTACAAGAGGAAGTAGCTAATAAGCTTTTGGGACTAAAAGGGGAAAAGAAAAAACTTAAGGGAATGAATCTATACGAGGATAGAAGGAAGACGAAAGCTATAATTTCAAGAAAGAACATAACCCTCATAGAGACCGCTTTAGAACTTCTCCAGCAGGGGGAAAAGTTCAGGTTTGTTCGTCCCCTGGAGGAATTGTTAAGTCTTCCTGTCGACATATATCGACTTTTTTATTACGGAGAAAAGCCAAGTATCAACACTTGGCTGCTACTCTTCAAAGACATTAAGGAACTTGAGAGATTTGCTACAGAAAACGAGGATGCAGAACTACAAAACGCGTTGTATTTTTGCTCCAAATACAACCCTGTTACCATCCTAAAGATGCTAACAGAAAACCAATCGTGGGGCGGGGTAGAACTCACTACCGCCCATTCTTCAAAAGGGTTGGAGTGGTCAGAAGTGGAGTTGCTTGACGATTTCCCCGACCTCCCCGCGGAGGCAAAAAAACTTGCTAAGGAGGAAGGGATTTCTATAAAACAAGCTTGGGAAAGGATATTGAGGGACCGTGAAGAGGAGATAAATCTCTTATATGTTGCAGTAACAAGGGCGAGGGAAACCCTTGTTCTCCCTCCCTCTCTTTGGATTTTGAATTTTGACAAAAATTTTGAGGAGGAGGAAAATGAAAGAACCAGTTCACTTTAGGAGGGGACTTTACCTTGCCCCATTTTACCTTGCAGGAGATAAATGGGTTTATCTTTTCCTTGGGGAAAAGCCAATAATTGAAAAAGCACTAAAGAAAAGGACTTCTTTAGAAAAGAAGAGAGGAGTAGAGAGGAAAGAAATACCCACCCATATTTGGGACGAGTTTAAAGAGGTTAAAAAGGTTAGCAGCCTGTATTTACAATTTAAAAAAATATACCCAGACAAAAAGCTAAATTTTGTGGTACTCGACCACAAATTACAGAAAAGAAGATTTTTGGCACCTCTGATGCTTATTAGTGAGGAGCTTTAGTATGCAAAGTGCTCTTATATTGATTTACTAATCCTTTAATCAGCTTTATAGCAGTTCCTCTTTTTTTTGTCAATCTACTTAATAACAGCAGTAGTAGAGCTATTGACCAGTTTTTTCTCCCGTAGGAATATTTTAAATGCTTAGGGGATTTTGAATAAGTCAACCCAGTCGCGAATTCTATCAATTTTGATATACCATGAAGAGTAGAAAAATCAATTGCATCCAAATCGGGTGCAGTTCCATCCTCGGGGAAAAGCTCTCTTATAAAGAGGTCTATTATTGATTTGACAATCTCTTTATCTACAAGAGAGTTTGATACGAGCCTCGATGCTTTTGTATAATTGAGTATGCTTCGGTGCTTTTGTATAAATTTTTCCCACCACTCAGGGCTGTTGTAATCCAACTGTTTATAAGCTTTCCAGTCTTGTAGCAACCTTAGAGCCTGTATTTTTCTTTCCGCTAAAGTCTTGATGCGGCGAGGTATTTTATCAGAACCCATAAACATAAAAAGAGTTTATATACATGTTATGGTTGACTTTTATGATTTTTTAAAGTAAACTTATAATATGCCTTACATTAAAAAGAAGTGGGAAAAGAAGTGGGCGGATAGTTTAAGACTCGGCACTTTGGTGGAAGAAATATTTGAAATAGTTGCAAAGGAAAACGGTTACTCGGTCAAGCGGGCAAACGAGTATGCAAACCGTAAATGGAGAATAGATTTCATTCTATACAGGGACGCGGAACGCCCCAAGTTGGTAGATGTGAAGGCGAGGCGGAAGAAGAAAAGATATACTAACTCTTGGGCATGGGTGGTTGAGATATACAACAAAGCAGGTCACTATGTTTTTTCGAAACCCTTTACGCATTTTGCATTTGAAATATCCCCAGCGGAATTTTTTATTGTTGACAAAAAATGTGTTGAGCGGTATATCGCTCAACTTGCGAGGAAAAAGGGAGCAAAACTATTACGGGAACCGCAATTCTACAACTACTACCGCAGAGATAAAGATGTAGTATTTATAGCCCCCGAGGAGGAAATGAGGAATCTTTACGATTGTGGGGAGGTTATATACTTACCCGTGACAAGTAGGCTAATACAGCCACTCATAGAGGAGGAGTTGAGGATTAGAAGGGAGGTTTAATTATGGTGGATAAAAAGTTGATAAATAAGGAGAAAAGCAGAAACTATTTGGGCAAGAGCTATCCACATCAAGCCGACTGAAAGTTTCGCATTGGGTTCCTCTATCCTTTCTATGCAATCTTTTAACAAACTTTTTATTTGGGTCAAAATCTTTGTTTGCTCCTGTAGGAGGTTCCTCATCTCCTTTTGCTCTTCCTGCACCTGGGATATAAGAATTTTGTCAAGTTCTGTAAATTTATCTATAGCACTCTTTATGTCGTAAATAACGCTATTTTTTTCTGTACCTTGCATTAAGGTTATATTTATAATAAATAGGAAGGAGTTTATAAAGTAAACATAGAGAAAAAGATTATTTAAATAACAAATTCTTTGTTTCACAATTAATCGGCTGGAGTTTGGAGAAAATTGTATAAAAATTTATCATAGGCATTCTATTTATATCAGTATTAGACACAACCTCGAGCTGGTTAAACGGTTCAATGTCTGACAAAAGAGATAGTCTATCAAACTTACCAAAAGTATTAATGTATTCATGAGATACATAAATGAAATACCTGAGCAATGATAAGTACTCCCTGAATCTATTTTCAAAATAGTTTGTAAAATCAATCGGTTTACAAAAGTGTGCCCCTGCGGAACATTCACCAAATTGTAGCATATCACATGAAAATCCACTATAGAGAACAATTTTTGTGAACGCATCTTGATATTCATTTTGTAAGTAGTCAAAGTAATTGACTTTGTTAAGTGTGTTTAGTATAACATCATAACTTACAGTAGGATTATTAATAATATTACTAGATAATTTATTTTTAAATGCATCTATAATATCTTGGAAGTTTAACTTATTCGAACAATGGTTAAAAAAATATCTAAATTGGTAGCTGGGACATTCACCATCTATAGCTTCCCAGCAGGGCGAGTCGTCATCTTTGCACTCTTCGTTACGCTGATTGTTTACACAATCTTTTATTTTTTTTAATAATATCGGATAGTGAATTATAGTAAATAAAAGTGGTATCTTGCTGATTATCATTTGCACTAATAGTGGCATAGGAGGATATAACAACCCCTCTTGCGAAAAAATACCTATGTCTTCTTCCAGAATTGTTTTCGTGGTTTCATACCCATAATAATCCTCTGTTTTGATTGATTTCTCGTGGTATATTGATATAGATTGCGAAAGTAATAACGATAACTGTTCATTGATTATATGCTTTAAATTTAGAAAAAAACGCAGTTTATCAATATCATCATCTGAAACAATATTTACATAGAATGGATGTATATCAAATTTAGGAGCAATCAAGTTAAAAGTTAAAGGAAGAATTCCGAAGTCGCTAGGTGTAAAGTCCTGAAATACAGGCGTATTGCCATAAGGCTTAATCATATGATTATATTATAAACCGTATTACACAACTGTAGCTGGGAGAGATTTGGTAATCGGGTACACACCCGACAGTGAGTGATTATAACAGTCATTTACATGTAATGGATAATATATTTGCGTCAGTTCTAGTAATATATGTAGTTCATTTTCATCGATTTTAAATTCCTCAATACCTTTATTATATACATCAATTATACTGGCATGGTATGTGAAATTATAAAAATCAGACAACTTTTTCTTGAAGTTGGACAAATCTTTAGGTAAGATGATACTTGGGTCATCTAAATAACCACCATCTAGTTTGACGCTTATCAAATTAAGGAATTTGATAAGTCCATTTTTTCTTAAAGCTATACCAAAAAAATATCCTGCTAAAGTTGCATTTTGAAAAAAAATTGGAGTACAACTTCCTGTCGATTTTGTTTTATTAAGCTTCAAAAGTATAGCTAATCCAAGCCTATGGGCAATAGAGGGAGCTGATGGTATACATGCCCAAGAATTAACAAATGCTGAAAAAAATTTCAACCCTGCCAAAGATATTGCAGGATCTATTACCAATAATTTATTATTGGTCATACCAAACTATTTTAAAGTTCTGCATATCTATGTCAATAACAGGGATGCCCGTAATATTACCGAAGTTTAAATTGATTTTCTTTTTTAGCCAGTTTTTATATTTTTCAGTCTCGGTTTCTAGCTTGTTATCGCTGGATATGAGCAAATAGAGTCGTATGTATGGTGTGAATATTTTACCGTCCTTAACAATTTCTAGGGGCATGATATTTTTATACCCTTCAATATCTATTGAGGAGACCAAGCTGGATATTGCAAGTACAGCGGGTAAATCCTTTATATTTGAATGAAATGAGGTAGCGGTTATATTGTCTATACTTTTTAACGATATGCTTTTCATTTTAACCTTCACAAAACCTGTAAGACCAAATACTATCAGATTATTATCGGTAATATATATAGTGTATATATTACCACTTTTATAGTTGACGATTCCTGTATAGATGTTAATATTCACCTTGCGATAACTGTAGTCGCTACAATATTCAAAATAAGGCGCTAAAGATATGAATTCTCCCTTTATTATATGATATAACATCTTCATCTGTTCCCTATCTATAGGGAAATAAGATTGCTTAAACATTTCAGATATTATCTCTGCCTCTCCTTTTCTAAATGTAATATACTGCATATAATATTCATGCGATTTGCTGGGTGTATCTATTGGTATTGGTTTTAAACTAGCACTAGAACAGTTATTATTAGTAATACACTCGATATAAAATGTTGTTATAGGAGAGATGTAAAATTTGTTTCCAAGTAAAAAAGAATAGGGAGGTTGTATCTTGTTTTTTGTAGGACTGGGATAGAACTTTGGTATTTTTTTTACTATAACGGGTTTCCCATTTAGGGTATATATTAAATTACTACCTGAACTATCCGTTTCTATTATAGCAATTGGGTCAAGGTATTCGTATGTATCATTTACAATTCTATACTTAAATTTCATATTTTAAGTCCCTCCAATTCTTTTATGTTAATAATACTAGTCTTAGTATTAATACTGATAGGGGTTGCTCCAGCTACATTATCAATTTTAATTTCCACATTCCCTATTGGGAATTTATTAAGTCCTAAATTGAAGATTGGTTGATTCAAATTTAGCTGATATATTGGATTGCATATTGTTAAAATTCGTAGAGTTTGCTCATTTATAAGATGTGGATAGAAGAAGAAAGTCGAGAAAAAGTTGTTTAAGTTGAATATTATAGAATTTTTATCTGGGTTATAGGAAAAACTAATAGATAAACCAGGGACAGGAAAACAAACTGGGACAGTTACTGTGAAATACCTGCCGCAACAATAAGTTGGGCGGGAATCATAGTAACACACTTGTGATGTTGTGAAGCTATAAAAGATTTCTCCACCCATTACAGTTGCAAGAAGAAGGTTAGGAAAAGAATTTCTGTCAAAAGACAGAAGTGTGTCTGCGAGTAAGATTTTATCTACTAGACTGGCATCATGTTGTAAATCTATATAAGTATCAGGCGTAGTAATCGATAGGGTTAATTGCCTTGTGGATTCATTATACTGCTCATCTATAATATATTTTTTATCATCAACATAAGGAATATACCTCTTTTGAAATGAGGTTGGGGCGTAAAATTTCCTGTGTAACCTATAATATATGAATGTATCATCAACTTTCCAAACATAGACTGCGAAATATTTATCTATTATCCGATAGTTTGTCTCTATTGGTACCCCTTCTATTTTAATTTCAGCTGTTAAGCTATTATTAGAACACCAATTTTGATTACAAAAATTAAGAACCATTATATCATAACTCCAGGCGCCTCTTTTATAGTTTTGGTTTATGTCTGAAATTATCCCTTCCCCTGAGAACCAAGAAACACATCGTGCAGCTGACCACTGTTCAACTGGTATATCTGAAGGACAGTTAAGGTATTGCTTTATATATGAGGGAACATATTTTGATATATTTATAGTCGCTGGCTTTGGTTTTCTTATAGTATAGAACCAATCAATCTCTTTATAAGAGATAATTTTGGTTTTTGTAGCCATACTATAAAAAGATTAAAACTGATTAAAACAAATGAAGCAATTAAATAGTAAATTCGTTCAAGGCGATGTAACTTTCCCTATCTTTGAAGGATGCGAAAACTACATCGCCTGCTCGGAGAAAGATTCTTATATTCTCTCCAGGTCGGATGACTAGACCTAAGGTATTATTACCAACCACTTTTGGTTGCAAAATCAAATCGTTGGGTGAATCTGTTAAATGGGATATATTTTGTATTTCTACTACTTTTGTGCTAGTTGCCTTATATAACTTGCTTAATTCAGTAGAAACCTTTTTAACATTAGTAATATCAATAGCTGGGGCAATAGAGTTAGATAGTTTAAGCAATAAAAACCTTATCTGCTTAAGCAAGCAGATAATCGCATCTTCAGTATCGAATTGGTCTACAGTATCAAAAGACAAATCGGAAAAGTTATTTATTGTTCGGCATTCCATCACTACCCACCTTACGCTTTGCTAGTACTGGGTTTTAAAACAAAATGGATGACACCATTTTGCATTATTTGTATTCCAGACCTATCTAAATCTATTACATCGCCAATCAATTGTTCTATCATTGATATTAATTCCGATATACCAATTATTTTTTTCTCGCCACCGAACGAAACTTTGATGTAAAGGTGACTACCACCAAACGCTCCTAGTATGTCACTAACCATATTGAGTATTTCGTGTATAGAAATAAACTTATCACCACTATAGCGAGCTATATCAGTGGCAATAATTGGGATAATCTTAAATAGTTTAAAAAGAAACGATAATCTACCCATGCGCATACCTCCTATTTGTATATTTCAGAAACCTCTCTCAACCCTACAAGGATATAACCTCCAATTACTAACTGCCCAGAAGCTTTGTCTGAACCAGTAGCCAATGGGTCATCTTTGTTATATGTAGCAGTTACAACCAGTTGTGTTGAGGGATTAACAAGAATAGGGGATGGTAAATAGCCATACGACTTACCATCACCAGCGACAATATGTGAGTATACATGATCGCTAAACCAATTTCTATTGGTAAAAGTATCCCTAACTTGTATTTTTATGGGTTCATTTGAAATGATATTCATAAATTCAATCTGGAAAACACCATCGCTAGGGGTTCTATCATCTACATTGACTACCTCGCCAGAGGCGACCTCTAAGTCAAAAGTAATTATATAAAAAATCTTTCGTATATCGCCTCTCTTTAACCGTTCAATAAATTGGGTGCCAAAACCGATATTTGCCATATGAAAATATTATATATGAGGAAGAAAAGAAGGAAATTAGGCAGTAACAATGTTTTTATAAACAATACCGTCGAGAACCATCTTAACAGTAACGGAATTGCCTTGGCCTAACTGAGCTTTAGATTTCAACCTAAATTCGAAAGGAGTATTTCCTTCAATTTGCATTTGTAAAGGCAGAAGCAATACTGCTTGGTTGGTGTAATCACCGTTTGTAGCCTTGGTAGGCACACCAGCTCCTGCGTTGAACACGAAAGTAGGAGCTTTGAAAATTTCACTACCCTCCTTGTTAAACTCCACAATAGAGTTAAATATAAGGTTAGCTACCAATGCAGGGTCTGCCGAAAAGTCGGGAACTACGCGGATTGCACCGATATTGAATTTCCATCCAGAGGGAAGCACGGAGTCGTTCAGCATGTTGGTAGCTACATCATCATTCTTTTTGACATTGGTGAAGAAGCTCTGGATATTCTCAGTATCACTAATGGTTTTAGTGTCATACAACCAGTAAGGGCTAACATCCTTTAAGGCAACTACAACCTTCCGCCCAGTTGTGGGGTCAATTTTTACTACTTTCAAATTCGCCATTTTTATACCTCCCAAACTTTATGCAAATAAAATTATACAGTCATTGCCCCGTACGAGGGGGTAGTCTCTACAACCTCGTAAACATTTTCTTCCTCGGGAACCTCTTCGATTATTCCATATTGTTGCTGAGAAGTAGTTTCTACAACTTCATAAGTATTTTCCTCTTCGGGAACCTCTTCGATTATTCCATAATCCTCAAAATCCCCTGCATAGGGTATATGTAGCTTTTGGTAGAGGAATGCTTGTATAAGTTTGTAAATACCAGCTCCTGCTCCGCCGACTGCCACACTTGTAGCAAGCTCGGGGTTCTTTTCCTTAAGCCACATAGCTAATGCTACGGGAGCGGCGGTGCAGAGAATAGCCCTAAGTTTACCGCTATGCACGAATTTACTCAACAGGAAGTCAGCTCCAAAGACCACACCAGCTCCCAATGCACCTCCTTTAAGTGCCTCAATAAGAAGCTGTTTATCGATTTCTACCTTATTGTATTCTGCTACAACGGTTGCCATCTCCTAACCTCCTTGTGTATTTAATAGATATATTACAATACAAGAAACCTTGGAAGATAGATAAAAGTTTGTTCTTTTGCATGTGGTACCTCTTTACAGCATGGTAGAGATTTTACAGAGGGGTCTAAAGGATAGATTTTACACTCGGAGGGGACAATAACTTTACTTTTGGTAATCTTAAGTGGACACCTCTTGGGTGTTATTACGATTGGATAGATATGGTGGAAAGGCATATCTGCTCTCTTTGCTACTATCTTAGCCCCAACGGGGAACCCGATTGCCCCTAACAGGCTACCCGTGATTACTACAAAGTCATCGCAATCAGCGGAGCCGAGTTCCAAAATCCTCTCTGCGGAATGATAAGAGTCAACCCACTTTGGGTCCTCCACATAGCGGATATTATCCCGAATAAAGTTGTAAATACTTTGTATTTCGCACATTTCGTCATAAGAGGGACAATGGCGGACTATTTGAGTTGCTAGCTTTCGGATTTTGGGGGATGTGGAACCTTTTACAACAAGGTCGGCAAGTATTTGTTGCCTGTCGAGGTCTCCTGTGTAAGAGAAAGGTATAGCTTTCATAATTAAAAATTATGGAAGACAGAAAAAATAAAAAGACTGAACAACAAATAGAAGACGAAAACATCCTGTGGGGATTTTTTACCGAGTGTGCTACAAATCCAAAGTTTATCAGCTGGTGGAGAAATGTTTATCCTACAATTGCTCATTTGCGAGAATCTAAAAAGAAAAACCCTTGCAACTACTCGGTGATTACTTTTGCGTTATACGAACTAGCCTCAGGACAGACCGCAAAAAAAGTAGCGATAGGTAGTGTAGCGGAATGGTTAGATGAAAAAACTAGGATAGACTTCTGGTTCCACCTAAGGAGTATATGCCCTAAAGGCTATGAAAAGCTTTTGCCTTATGAAGATAAGGCAACTTTTTTAGGTATAGGTATCGAATGTGTAGATAGAACTATAGTGTGGAATTTTTACATAGGAACAAAAAATTGTGAGATATATGCAGTAAAATGCTGGGGAGGTAAATTACTCGAGTTTAAACATTATAAATACGACAAGTTGCATGACACCATGCTGGTTAAAGGTAAGGTAGATAGAATCCAAGTGAATGTAGAATTGACTGGTGACAAGGCTAAAAAAGTTTTAGATTGGTTAAAACAAGCAGGATATATAAACAAAATATATCCCTCAGCTATAGCTTTGCTTGAGTACTTAAGCCTGGATACTATTTCGGCCTCTCCTAAACGAGGAGTGGCTCTATACTTCGAATAGAAAAATCTTTCCCTATAAATTTTTCTAAATCTGTAAAAGGACTAAAAATCAAATAATCTTCAAGTCCTCTTACTTTATAAACCCTTGCCCGCGTAAGGTTCCCTACAACTTTAGGCAAAAGGTTTACCTCTTCATATTTTTTTACTTCGGACGAAGATTTCTCTACCACTATCTCCTGTGGTTTCCGAAAGATTAATATATCTGTATCCTTTACCCTTAACTTATTTAATTGGCTATCAAGGGCTTCTATTACAAACTCACCCTTTTGTTTAGAAATATAAAGAAAGGGATAACGAAATAAATTAGTTGCAAAAATCGCACCGACAATGTGGTTATCTTTTACCCTAATACCTATAGCATCTCCAAAATTATTACCTAACCTCATTTCTTTAAAAATAATACCAAGCCTCCAACTAAAAGCAACGATAATGGCAAAAACATCGACATAGACCTTCTTTGATTACTTTGGTCGGAAGGAAGCTCAATTTGAGATTCGGTTCGGGGTTTCATTTTGGTTGAAGGAGGATTGTTAGGAACGCTCGTGTTAACAGGAGAGGGAGAATATGTTAGTGCGTGGTAAATCGAAGGGGAAGGTAATTTGGTTGTGTACTGGATATAACCAGTCTCTCCTCGTTTGTATGTTACTATGCCATTCTCTTTTACCATGAAGAGGTTTTGGACTCCCTTAGTTATCCAGTCGGCTAGGATTTCATACGACTTAAACAACCAGAATCCGTGCGTTTTAACATATTTGGCGGGAATTTCATAGTATTTTTCAATGCCATGTGGACAGATGAGGTAGAGAAGCACTCTATTTCCAGATGATAGTGTAAGCGAAGTTTTACATCCATCAACTCGAGCAGTGTTTATTATGCAAGTGACTTGGGTTTTACCACATCCACATACATATGTGGGTTTAACTCCCCTCTGCTTTATCCTCCTGATAAAATCAGCAACAAGTTTACCTTGCTTTAATACACACATAATAACAATTTTTAATCAATCAATAAAATTCTTATTCTATGGACTTTAAGAAGATTCTTGACATAGCTAAAAAGCTTGAAGTGCAATTTAAAACATTCGATGAGGCTATTAAAGAAAATAAAACTTCAATAGTGTTGAAAAATAGTTTCCCTCGGGGGATTTATATTCCCTTGAGCGACTTGCCCCGCCTTGTAAAAATGGCAAAGGAATTATGGGTAGAGATTAAGGGCGATAAGGAGGATAATAAATAGGTTGATTTTTTCTTCTTAATAAGAGGACCAGCAATAGCCCTCCTAAAAGGAGATATTCAGGTTTTATCCCCTCTATAAGAGAACTTTCCATTCTGGGGGAACTTGCTTCTGCTGTCCTGAACGAAACCGCTCTTTCTTGTTCATTTTGTCTTTGCCGCAATCTTAATTGCCTCAATCTTTCCTCTTCCTCTCTTCTTGCCTTCTCTTCAACATATCTTCTATATCTTTGCACATCGGCTACTAAGGCTTGTTGAATGTTGTTTTTATTATGGGAGGCACACATAGAAAGATACTTGCTTATTGGATATTTCGATGCAAACCCTGCAGGTGCAACCCTTACTGCTTCATTATATGCTTCTCTAACATAAGAATGACATAATCTTATCCTTAGATTACGAAGATAGGAGTTAATTCTTGCTTCTACTTCTGACATAGTGGGAGGAATATTCCAAAATATCCGCCGTATGTGTTGCACCAATTCATCTGTAGAGATATTTTCTCCCCATTCTTGATATAAGTTAGCTATCTGTACCGCTGTTTGTTTAATTTTATTAGCTAACCAATCTACTCGCGATTGTATTTCCCTACTATTTCGTATCGTTCCATTTCGCGTAATGAAATGCACCAGATGGTGGGGTTCAACAACCTCTCTTACGAATTGAGGAATAACCAACACTGGTTTGTTGCCCTGTGCAATTACTACCTCACCATGAGGACGCTTATATATAGCCCTTAAAATAGTCGAGGAAATTAGATTAGTAGCTACTACTTTTCCCGCAAAAGCTACCGCCTGTAGACCTGCAGCTACCAAGTTACCGCTGAGGGCTGCTTGTGCAACTGTTTGTGCAGACGCGGTCGCTGCGGCACTACCAAACAATGCTCCTGCAACTGCCGAAATTCCAACACCAACAAGCAGGGGGACCGCAATAGGAGCTACTTTACCAAGGAATTTCCCCGTATAGTGGAAAACTCTACCTATACCTTTTACAAGGCTCTTTAGCCCCCAACCATATGGTGTTATATAAGTACCGTAATCTGTTGATAAGATTATACCCGAATTGGTGTAGTGAATATTCTTTACAGGTTGCAAGACATTGCCATAATCAACATACAAATCTCCATTTTTCTCTACCAAGTATCCATAGTTCCAACTGGGGGGAACTACAACTTTTTCGCGTTCAACTGTTTCTGCTACTAACATTTTCCTACCTCCTTAATTATCGCCTACTTGCAAGCAGTAATAATAAGGCCCCACCCAACAGCAGCAGCTTGGGGTCTATTTTAAAAGACCCACCTTTTGCGGATGTATCGACGACTACAACTTGGGGAGTCTGTTTAGTTGTATTTACAGAGATAGGGGGAGAAGAGGGGCGTGGAGGCGACGAGGACGGTGGCGGCGGTGGTGGTGGCGGCGGTGGCGTCTGGGATGTATGCGGTGTGGAGGTATAGGTTTGGAAATTCGGGGGACGATGTACCTGAACCGCATACCCGCCAACAGTTTGCCTAATGGTTGGGGCAATCCCCAATTCTTTCTGTATTTTATATGCAAGAGCTTGGGCAGCTGCTTGGGTGGTTGTAACAATTACCGTCTTCCCCACCTGGGCAAGAGCATTGCTTAATGCATTTTTCAAGCTTTCCCAAAGGGATGGTTGATGTATTTGATGGATAGAGGTAACTTTCAAAGGTTTACTCACTATGCTTCCCAAGGAAGGGCCAAGTTGCTTCACCCAATCTACCTTGAGCGGGGCAGTTGAAGAGCTGGATTGGGTGTTAGTTACAAAATGCAGGAAGCTGCTTTCTAAACTTGATGGTTTAGGTTTAGGTAGACCAAGAGTTGTGGAAAGTGAAGGGGATAGCTGCTTTCCTAAGGATTGTTTCAACATTTCAGATAAAGAGGTAGAAGATGTAGAAGACACAACTGGGGTGCTTCCTATTTGCTTTATTACACCTGCTCCTCCTCCACCATATATATCTTCAGGAGATGTAGAGGGATAGCTGTGAAAAATATGTGAAATTTTATTCCCCAACCACCTAAAGGGTGCAATAATAGTATCTAAAAACCCTGAATACTCATATTCGTATACTATCATCAAATCTTAGTTTAAATACTTTGCCTCTTAATTTAAAAGAAAGGAGTTAAATAAGAACAGCTGTTGGTTTTTGTTGTTCTAATGTAGAAAGCCTCATTTGAGCATTAGTTAAATTAGATATGACCGACTGAAGCAACTTGCGAACAGTAGGGTCCTTTATTTGGTTTCGAATATGGATTACAAGACGCACAATGTGTGCAAGCTGAGCTTCAAGGTGGCGTAGCCTTCGTATACTCGATACCCTGGTAACAGGAGCATGTGCAGTATAACTCCCTTTAAACCTGTATTTTTGCCAGAGAGTATAAGGTACTACAGCTGTTCCTTTAAACTTCATACCTCTCCTCCTTGGATAATCTAAGCAGATTGAACTGCTTTTTTAGCAGCCTCTCCTCTACTAAGCAGTAGTAGTGCTACTAAAGCAATTCCGCCAAATAGAAGCAAGTTCTTTGTGGTGTCATGTTTTTTTGGATGTTTCCCTTTGGCTTGGGGTTTTACCCCTAACACATTTTCTTTAAACCAGTCGATTATGCCTGCATACCCTACTGTTTCTTCTACAATCATCTCTCACCTCCATCAGGGTTTAGTATTATTCTAATATGATTGCAACTTTATTGTTTGGAGCTTCTACATTCTTTCTGACGAGGTTTTTTTATACCTATTATGTAAAGCAAACGCATGATGAGA
>JALSOD010000283.1 GCA_026986655.1 Caldifarciminota bacterium
CTACATAATCGCAAGTGCAGCGCTCCACCCTCCCCTCTACACCCTTCAGCTCGCAATAACAGGTGTTAGATTCTTTGGAATATCTCGTGGTGTCTTCAGATACTTTGAAAGACTTATCTCTCACAACGTAACTTTCAAAATTCTTGGTTACATGAGAGTCTGGTTTTATGAAAAAATTGAACCTCTGGTCCCGGCTAAACTCACATCTTTTCAGTCAGGTGACCTGCTTTCAAGGATCGTCTCTGATATTGAAACCCTCGAGAATTTATTTGTAAGGGTCCTCTACCCTCCATTTGTTTTTGTCTTTGTACTCATTTCGGTCTCAATTTTTATGGCTTTATTTAGTTTTAAACTTGTGATCGTACTTGGCATCTTCATGCTCGGAGGAGCAATTTTAATTCCCATCCTGTCATACAGCACAGCAAAAAGTGATGGGAGAATGATGCTCAAACACAGAGGTGATCTTTATAAAAAAATTGTAGATACAACAGACGGATTAGCGGATATCCTCGTTTTCGGCTATCAATCCAGACAGATCAAACATATTGACGAATCCGCTAATGGTTTGATGAAAACCGAGAGGAAGATGGGGTACCTCGAAGGCGTGGAAAATGCACTCATTCTATTTGTTTCGAGTTTCGGGGCAATAGGTGTACTTATCCTGGCAATAAAACTCGCAGAAATAGGACAAATTAAAGGAGTAATGATTGCAGTTTTATCACTCACGGCACTTACAGCCTTTGAGGCGATTATACCCCTACCCGGAGCCGCAGAACTTATGGAAAGTATCGTCGAAGCCGGGAACAGGCTATTTGAAATAGTGGACCAGAAACCCGCTGTTGTTGACCCTCCAAGACCAGCGAAAATACCCGAAAAGTTTGAGATTTCTATGAAGGATGTGACCTTTTCTTATTCGCCGGGGACACCGGTACTCAAAAACGTAACTTTTAACGTCGGGGAAGGTGGCAAAATAGCCGTTGTTGGCCCAAGTGGTGCCGGTAAATCGACGATCGCCAATCTGCTTGTGAGATTCTGGGATTATGATACCGGGAGTATAAAAATTGGTGGGACAGAGCTAAAATCCCTATCTCAGCACAAAGTGCGCTCCCTTGTTAGCCTGATGACCCAGAGAACTTATCTATTTACAGGGACAATTAAGGAGAATCTTTTACTTGCAAAACCAGACGCCACCGATGAAGAAATAATTAAGGCCTCTAAGCTTGCAAGACTGCACGAATTTGTTCTAAAGTTGCCTGAAGGGTATGACACTCCTGTGGGGGAGTATGGAGAATTTCTAAGTGGTGGTGAGCGTCAAAGGGTCGCTCTCGCTCGAATTATTCTAAAAAGCAGCCCGATCCTTGTACTTGATGAACCAACCTCAAATCTTGACCCAGTTACTGAAAGAGCCATACTCGACGACATTTTTGAGCATTTACAGGAAAAGACAATTATTTTTATAACTCACAGATTGAGTCACATGGAATTGATGGATGAGATCGTGGTTTTGAAAAATGGGGAGA
>JALSOD010000284.1 GCA_026986655.1 Caldifarciminota bacterium
TTGAAAATCCCGCTCCAGGGGAACCAATCTCCGTTCATTTCAACGCCAAATGTAATGAAAACCGGATCCCTGTAGTTTTTTATAGCCTGTGCCACCTCGATCAGATATTTATCGAACTTTCCAGCAATAATGTTATCAAGTGAGTAGGATGGTTGTTCTGTGAATAGTGTGTAAGGTTTACCCCATGGAAGAAGCTGAATCATTGGTATAGCACCGTATGTTTTTATAGCCCGGAGTTGTCTCAAAGGAATTTCCCTTTTCCCCCAGAAAAGAGAAAATTGGACAAAGGCGAGGGGCTTCCCTTCAAGGATTTCATATCTTTTTATCTGGCCAACTGAAACAGAGTCTTCATACAAACCGCCTTCAGCAAATGCCCCAATGTAGCAGCCCGAGTCGGGGAGATCCATACGATAGTTTGTAAATTTCAGGGCATTCTTTCCAAGAAAATATTTATTTTTGATTCCAACTCTGTATGCATCGAGTGCTTCGGGTGAGGACTCAATTCTCAAGTCTGTGTAAGTCCCATCAGAATTTTGCCATTTTTCACTCCATACCACTGCGATTCTAATCTTTGGGTATCTAATTCTTAAATCTCTAAAAGCTTCGAGATACCAGATAGCCTTTAGATCGTGATAGGATAATTTCCAGTACGAATCTCCAAAGTTTAACAGAAATATTGAAAGGACGATAATTGATAGCATGTTGATAATAATAAAGAAATGCATATATCTAAATCAATGGCAAATTTTGGCTATTTGTCCGTGTCTACCTAATACAATCTTTCAAATTTCTATCAAACAAGATGCTGGAAAGTAACCCCCTCAGCTAAGTTTGATGAAACTGATCCACGTGATATGGTGGGTATTAACCAGTTAGCTATGACTGAAATTTCAAGGGATGGTGCAATTTTTATTGATTTGAGGGTGAGAATAAATTAAAATTCATAACCATGTTATGGCTGTTATTAATTTTTTCAATATATAGACCGATACCAAGAGTGTTGTTCCTGACCTCTTCATTTGATGGCAAAGGGATGCTCCCGACCGGTGCAAATCTTGTGCTCGAAGAATTTTCTAGACATGGCGCATTTGTAACTTTTCACGATAAGTCTATCCTTTACAGTCCCGATTCATTAAAACAATTCAATATAATTATCGCCCCCACATCTTATGGATATCATGATGTTGACCGGCCCCTTTCACTAACCTATCTTGACACAATTTCGATGAACAATATTGTGAACTGGATAAAAAATGGGGGATTTTTCATCGCGGGTGGCAATATAGGAAGAAATACTCTTTACGGAAAGGACAGAATTTTGTCCGGTAACATCCTTACGCGCGATGAATGGCCTCTGGGACGCGCGTTCGGCTTTGACATGGTGGAGATAAATATAAAGGGCTTTGAACTCAGAAAAACGAATGTGAAACCTGATTTATTCGATTGGTATGATAATCCTGTAAGGCCGGCAGATAAAACTGATGATTGGCTTCTTGTACCTGTTAATGTTAAGAAG
>JALSOD010000285.1 GCA_026986655.1 Caldifarciminota bacterium
CCGGTCACGAGGGGAAGTTTGCAGTAATAGCCAAGATAGAAGGAGGCGGACTATCCGGTCAGGCCGGAGCCCTGAGACATGCCATAGCAAAAGCCCTGTTTCAGTACGATGAAACATTGAAGCCCGTTCTTAAAAAGTATGGAATGCTTTCCAGGGATCCAAGAGAAAAGGAGAGAATGAAATATGGAAAGAGCAAGAGAAGAAAATCTCCACAATACTCCAAACGTTGATGCTTCTCAGGAAGAAGAGAAGAAAACGGCTGCTGAGACTCAAGAGACTCCAGAAACTGACGTAAAACAAGAGACAGAGGTTAAAGAAGAGGTGAAGGCAAAGGCTGAGACCAATGAGGAAGCAACAACACCCTCAGGAGCACCTTCTATAAATGTTGATATCAAGGCCCTTCTTGAAGCTGGAGTTCATTTCGGACACAAGCGTAGAAGATGGAATCCAAAGATGAGGCAGTACATTTTTACAGAGAGACAGGGAATCCACATCATCGATCTCCGTAAAACCCTGGAGATGCTTGAAAAAGCATACAACAAGGTAAGAGAAGTTGCAGCTAACGACGGTAAAATTCTCTTCGTTTGCACAAAGAAACAGGGTAAGGACGTAGTGCGTGAAGAAGCGGAGAGGTGTGGAGCCTTTTACATTGTAGAAAGATGGCTTGGTGGACTTCTTACGAATTTTGAGACTATAAAGACGAGAATCGAGAGGATGAAGGATCTGGAAAGGATGATGGATGACGGTAGGATTGAGCAGTATCCGAAAAAAGAACGTGTTAAGCTTGAAAAAGAACTCGAGAAACTGAGAAAAGTACTTGGTGGAATAAAAGACATGGATACCCTCCCTGATCTGATTTACATTGTTGACATTGTTACAGAAGACATCGCAGTTAAAGAAGCGAGGAAGCTGGGAATTCCTATCGTTGCTCTTGTGGATACAAATGGTGATCCTGACCTCATCGATTATCCAATTCCAGGAAACGATGATGCTATAAGGTCCATTAAGCTTATCACCAAAACAATTGCTGATGCAGTGATTGAAGGTAAACAGGGCAAAGACTTTCTTGTGAAAGAAAAAGAATTTGAGGAAAAGGAGGCTGTTTAAAAATGGCAATTGACGCTAAGCTTGTTAAAGAATTAAGAGAAATTACTGGCGCCGGATTCATGGATTGTAAAAAGGCACTGGAAAAAACCGGCGGCGATATTGAAAAGGCAATTGAAGAGCTTAAGAAGATGGGGGCTGCCAAGGCGGAGAAGAGAATCTCCAAAGAGGCAAAAGAGGGAATAGTTGAGGCATACATTCATCCAGGATCAAAGCTTGGTGTGTTGGTTGAGGTCAATTGTGAAACCGACTTTGTGGCGCGTACCGACGAATTCAAGCAGCTTGCCCATGATATTGCCATGCAGATCGCAGCGGCTGCTCCAATAGCAGTCAGAAGGGAGGATATTCCCCAGGAAATAATAGAAAAAGAGAAGGAAATTTACCGTGCACAGCTTGAAAAACAGAACAAGCCCCCACATGTAATCGAGAAAATTATTGAAGGGAAACTTGAGAAATTTTATCAGGAAGTTGTTCTATACGAGCAGCCTTTTATTAAAGACCCATCCAAAACCATCGATGAGCTTATAAAAGAGTATATAGGAAAGATAGGGGAAAACATTAAAGTTCGCAGATTTGCGAGGTTCAGGGTTGGAGAAGAGTGACCCATTATACAGAAGAATTCTTTTAAAAATTTCGGGAGAAATTTTATCGGGAAGGGAGGGGGGCTCATTTTCTCCAGACATTCTTGAATATATAGTTCAGGAGATCGAAAAGGTTCACAAAATCGGCGTTGAAGTTGCTGTTGTTGTAGGTGGGGGAAATATTATCCGTGGAGTGAACAGTGAGAGGATGGGACTCGACCGCATCTCAGCAGATTTCATGGGGATGCTTGGGACCATCATAAATTCGATTGCATTGAAAAGTGTTTTTAAAAAACACAATATCAGTGCTGAGATCTTTTCTGCAATACCAGTAGGCGCTATTGTTAACCCTCATGATGCCCACAGGGCCGTTGAAACCATGGAGAATGGCAAAGTTGTAATTTTCTCCGGGGGGACAGGTAACCCGTACTTTTCCACAGATTCATCTGCTGCCCTGAGGGCGATTGAAATAAAAGCTGACGTCCTTTTGAAAGGGACAAAAGTCGATGGTGTGTATACAGCAGATCCTGTAAAAAATCCTGATGCAAAAAAGTTTGATGAACTCACCTATGATGAAATGGTTATTCAGAATTTGAAGGTAATGGACATGACAGCGGCTACTCTTTGCAGGGATAATGGGATGAAAGTCATTGTTTTTAACCTTCTACAAGAGGATTCAGTCTATAGAGTCGTTTCAGGTGAACGTATTGGAACCCTTATAAAGGGCTGAAACACTGGATAATTCGGGCAAAAACCTCGATTTTTAAAAACAAAAGGAGGAGAATACTATGGCTGATTTGAACGATGTTTATAAAGACATCGAGACAAGGATGAAAAAGAGTGTTGAAAGCTTCAAAGTTGAAATTGCGAGGATAAGAACCGGAAGGGCGAGTCCTGCGATATTCGAAGGAATAAAAGTTGAATATTACGGCACACAGGTTCCCATTAATCAGGTGGCAAGTATAGTGGCTCCAGAGGCACGACTTATTGTTATCCAGCCATGGGATAAAACAGCGATTGGAGAAATTGAAAAAGCCATCAGAAAATCCGGCCTTGGTCTCAATCCCCAGAGTGACGGGAACATCATAAGAGTAGTTATTCCTCCTTTGTCCGAAGAGAGAAGACAGGACCTCATAAAACTTGTAAGAAAACTCGCTGAAGAAGCAAGGGTTGCTATTAGAAATATCAGGCGCGATGGAATTGATAAGGTTAAAAATATGGAAAAAAACAAGGAGATATCCGAAGACGATAAGAAAAAGGCGGAAGAGAAAATTCAAAAAATTACCGATGAGCATATAGAGGAAGTGAACAAGATACTCAAGGCCAAGGAGAAGGAGATATTAGAAGAATAAATGAAAATTCCGCGTCACGTAGCGATTATAATGGACGGCAACGGCCGGTGGGCGAAGCAGAGAGGTCTTCCAAGAATTTTTGGACATCGAGCGGGAATAGAATCTGTACGTGATGTCGTTCGTACGTGTTCTGAAATTGGAGTTGAATATTTAACATTGTACACGTTTTCGAGCGAGAACTGGCGTCGTCCTCCGGACGAGGTTAAATATCTGATGTCCATGCTCAAGAGGATGCTCAGAAGAGAAGTTGAAGACCTTAATCGCAGAAATGTGAGAATTCGAGCAATTGGCAGAATTAACCAGTTACCTGAAGATGTAAGAAAAGAACTGGACAGGGCAATTGAGAAAACAAAGAGTAACACCGGGTTGAAACTCTATCTTGCGCTATCCTACGGTGGAAGAGCGGAAATTATTGATGCTTTTAAAAAGGCGTATTCTCTTATCAGGGATGGAAAAATAACTATTGAAGAACTCGATGAGGAGAGTTTTTCCCAATTTCTTTACGACCCTGAGCTCCCTGATCCTGATTTACTGATAAGAACAAGCGGTGAGATGAGAATATCTAACTTCCTTTTATGGCAAATTGCTTACACTGAAATATACATAACCCCCACTCTCTGGCCGGACTTTAGAAAAGATGAACTTCTCAAAGCCATAGAAGATTTCAGTCATAGAGAAAGAAGATTCGGAGGCGTGACTTCCATTGACTGAGTTGAAAAAGAGAGTTATAACTGGAGCTATCCTTATTCCACTGGTCCTTGGTTCACTGATCCTCGGTAGCTACTATTTCCTTGCCTTTATCGTACTTTTCCTGATCGGTGGAATCTATGAGTTTGTCAATATCCGGACAATCCGCTTCTCTCTTATGTTTCCCCTTGCTTTTGTCCTTCTCATTTTCCTGTTCTGGGTTTTTGTATTTCGGCAAATTTCCCTTTTTTATGCCCTTATCTTTGCAGTCTTTGTTCCGTGGATAATTTATCCATTTTACTACGTTCGAGGGGTTGGTGTGGGGGTATATTTTTCCGTGGTACTTGAAGCCATTCTGTTATCTGTGGCTGGATATACTATTTACCTCACCAGAGAGTACGGATTCTGGGTGTCTCTATACTTCTTCGTAACAATCTGGTACTTTGACTCGGCTTGCTACTTTGTCGGTAAAAAGTATGGCAAAAGAAAACTTGCACAGCTTGTCAGTCCAAGAAAAACATGGGAAGGCTTTATTGGCGGGCTCATTTCGCTTATACCCTACGTAGTTATTGTTAAACTGACTGGACTGCCCGGTTTAAGTGACTGGAAATTTCTATTCATCAGTGCCTATATAATTTCGATAATCGGTCAGCAAGGAGATCTTGCCGAATCTGCGTTGAAAAGAGAGGCTGGACTTAAAGATTCCTCAAATATTTTTCCTGGACATGGAGGTGTACTTGATCGGACGGATAGCCTCGTGGCAGCTGCCCCATTTTATTTACTCATGATACACTGGCTATGGAAATAAAGGATTTGCAAAAGGTCATAAAGGAAACTTACTTTGAGAAAGATTCCAGAAGAGGTCTGGAAGGTACTTTTCGGTGGTTTGTTGAAGAAGTTGGTGAACTTGCAAAGGCCTTGAGGAAAGGAGATACAGAGAATCTTTATGAGGAGTTTTCAGATGTACTTGCATGGCTCTTCTCCCTTGCTAACCTTGCAGGTGTAGATATGGAGAAAGCCGCTGAAAGGTACGCAAAGGGTTGCCCGAAATGTGGCAATATACCGTGTACATGTGATGAATGAATTTCAGCAAAAACTTCGTGAGAACAGGAAGAAAATCGTCAGAGGATTGAGACTTTCTTTCCTCTTATTCACAGCTGTTTCTGTTGCTGTAATTGCTTTTACATTTTCGCACCGCACCATAAAGGCATTAGCCAATTTTAATCCAGAGTTTTTAATTGTGGCTTTTTTACTATGGGGACTATATGTGGTATTTGATGGAATTAGACTGATATTCCTTGCAAGGGCAATAGGCAGAAGGATTGGATTGATAACTTCAATTGGCTCGATTTACACTGGTTCTTTTCTTGCAGCAGTGACCCCATTTCAAATATCAGGTCTCCCTCTGCAGCTCTGGATACTAAATTCCAACGACGGGGTTACTGTGGGTGAGGGATTATCTCTTCTTATGATGAGAGGAATTCTGATGGATTTGACGATAATTGCTCTTTTCCCTCTGGCTTTGAAGAGTGCCAGTGGTGTAAGCACATCCACGATGAAAGTAATTATCGGATACATAATTTTAATTCTGGGTATAGTTACACTCGTATATCTGTTTGCCACTCTGAAACCTACCCTAATTGAGAAAGTTATTCCGAGGAGATTTGGTGCGTTGAGGGCAAAGGTACGGGAGGAAGCTTTCAATTTGAGCAACAGTATGAAGCTTTACTTCCGCCATCCAAAGAAAAAATACATCGTCCTTGCTATAACCACGAGCTTTCTTTCTGTTACGTCGAGGTCAGCAATTGTGCCGGCATTACTTGCAGGCCTCGGACTGAAATTTAAGCTCTACAAAGTATTATTCCTTGAAGTTTTACTTCAGGGTTCACTCGTATTTACACCGACTCCAGGAGGCTCGGGGGTGGCTGAGGCCGCCGGTGCTGCAGTATTCTTGACAGTTTGTCCTAAATATCTGGTTGGTATTCTCGTCGTCCTCTGGAGATTCTTCACTACTTATATGAATGCATTGACAGGTGGAATTTACTTTTTAAAATTTCTCTCCCAACAGAAGGTCAAGATCGACTAATTATCACGAAAAGCGTATTGTTTAAAGATGCGATGACGTGCCCATTATTGGAAATTTTGAGACTGAATCTCAATATTGACATACCATCAGAATAAGGCTATCATAAACATTCATGTTTGATACTTCGTTGACAAGTCTTGTATATCTAAAGCCCGGAGTTACGGCCCAGGTTGTGAGTTTTTCCGGTGGTAGACGCGCACGGATGAGAATAATGCAACTTGGAATCAACCCTGGTGATAAAATTAAGGTGCTCTCAGTTGGGCCTTTCGGAGGAGCGATATATATCGAAAACCTTTCAAATGGTACGAGAGTAGCTATCGGAAGAGGAATAGCTGCAAAAATCATTGTTAAACCGTTATGAAAAAATATGGACCAATAAGAATTGCTCTCGTTGGTCAACCCAATTGCGGTAAAAGTACACTCTTCAATGCAATTGTCGGACTTAAGGCTCAGACATCAAATATTCCGGGAACAACGGTTCAATTCACCAAAAGCAGGATGAATTACAAGGGAAGAATTTTTGACGTAATCGATCTCCCCGGAACCTATTCCCTCTCCTCTCAGGATATGGCCGAGCATGAAACCTTGAAGTACCTCCTCACTCAGGATGTTGATCTAATAATAAATGTAATGGATGCCACACTCCTTTCACGAAGTCTCGAGTTAACCCTTCAGTTGATTGAGCTTGGAAAACCTATGGTAATTGCACTGAATATGGTGGACGAAGCTAAGTCCAAGGGAGTGGAAATTGATGTTAAAAAGCTTGAGGAAACACTTGGAATTCCTGTTGTGCCAACAATTGCAGTCCACGGTAAGGGTTTAAAGCAGTTATTCGAAAAGATTTTAGAAATTTTAAAATCAGGTAAAGTTCCTTCATCCTACGAATGTTCAAAGATTGTGGAGGAAAAGATTAATGCATTGGCCGATGCTGTAAAAAACAGCATAGGAGATCAGTTTGAAATCCCCCCAAGACTTTTTGCCATAAAACTACTTGAAAATGACGATTATTTCGTGAACCTAATCAGGGATCAAAAAGATTTGCTCGAACTTGCCGAAAAGTACAGAAAGGAACTTGAGGAGCTTATCGGAACCCCAGCCCCGGACGTCATCCATGGAGAGAGACATAACCTGTCCATGAAAATAGCTGAAGCAGTGGTAAAGTTGAAAAGAAAGAGCAGTAAGAGTTTTGATGACAAAATGGA
>JALSOD010000286.1 GCA_026986655.1 Caldifarciminota bacterium
GGGCCTGCGGCCCGCCGCCCCCTCTGTTTACAATTTGAGATTATTGTGTTAAACTTAGCCTAAATTTTCCAGGTGAGGAGAAAATGCCAAAGTTTATTCTTAATGGTAAAGAGGTTGAATTTAAACCAGGAGAAACGATCCTCCAGGTAGCCTGGAGATTAGGTGTTAAAATTCCGGTTTTTTGCTATCATCCCCATCTCCCTGTTTATGCAGGATGTAGAATGTGTCTTGTGGAGGTTGAACTTCGTGGACGTAAAGGGCTTCTCCCTTCATGTGCAACACAGGTTGCTGAAGGCATGGTTGTGAATACCGAGACAGATGAAGTTCGTCAAGCCAGGAAGAGTCAGCTTGAATTTCTGCTTCTTAATCACCCACTTGAATGTCCTACGTGTGATGCTGGTGGAGAATGCGATCTCCAGAATCTTACATTCTTCCTTGGTCCTGCAGAATCTCGATACACTTTTAAAAAACACGAGAAAGAACTGGTGGAGGCACATCCTTATCTGAAACTCTATCCCAATCGTTGCATCCTGTGTAACAGGTGTGTGAGTTTCTATCAGGAAATTTCTGCGAATGATGATTGGGGTATGTTCGGTCGTGGACACAATATGAGAGTTGGTCCATACAGGGACAAAATCCTTGATAGCGAATTCTCAGGCAATATGATTGAAGTTTGCCCACTTGGTGCTATCACCGGGCGAGATTATAGATTTAAATCAAGGCCATGGGAGCATAAGGTTTTTAACAGTATTTCACCACACGATTCCATTGGGGCAAATATTAAAGTCTATGCACGTGTTGGGGGGAAATATTCGAGGGGATATATAATTGAGGGTGGTGTAAGGGGAGAAAATCACGAGATTCTCCGTGTTAATATGAGACCCAACTATGATGTAAATGATCCCTGGATTGATGATAGGACCAGATTTATTCATAGCTACGTAAATTCATCTGAAAGGATCACGGAGCCTCTAATTAAAAGAGAGGGAGAATTCAAAGAAGTTGTCTGGGATGAAGTTATTTCGCATGTCTCTGGTAAATTAGCTGAGATTAAGGAGAAATATGGATCCGAGGCAATAGCAGGTATCGCTGGAGGGAGGGGGTCTAACGAATCAGCGTTTTTCTTTGCCAAACTATTAAAAGATACGATTGGGACTAAGAATGTCGACTTTCGGATACCAAGGAGAGATTTTGAACAGGGAGATCCACTCTATGAGGTCCTTGGAAGTTCAGCCTCGACGGCAAAATTGAACGATATCTATAATGCAAAAAATATCGTTGTTTTTGGTACTGAAATTAAGGAAACGCACCCGCTTGTCGGATTAAAACTCGTAAAAGCCAGAAAGAGTGGCGCCAGGGTTTATTATCTTGGAAAATGGTCAAGTAAGGCGGAGAGGAGATGGGCATCTCGTATATACAACTATAATATAAACGGGGAGGTAGAAGCAGCTCTATCTATCCTTAAGATTGCTGGCTTGAAGAAAGAGATCCAGATTGAAGGGCTTGATAAAGTTTCGCTTGAAACTTTATTAGAACTTGCAGGACTTGAGAAGGAATATATTGAAGAATTGGTGAAAGAAGGGAGTCTATTTATATTTGACGACAATCTCCCTTATGATGTTCAAAAGGCTCTTTCGTATGCATCCACTTTGTTGGATGGAAAGATTTTAGTTTTGAGAAACGCTCCAAACGGTCAGGGATTTATCGACATGGGAGTTTCTCCGGTTTTATCCAATGGTCAATCACTGGAAGCCGAGAAGGGATTATCTACCTATGGGATTTTAAAGGCTGCGCGTGAAGGTAAGATTAAAGCTCTCTTACTCTACAATATTGATCCCATAGTCGAATTCCCGGCAAGAGATGAAGTGCTTGAAGCGATTAAAAGTGTTGATTTCATAGTAGTTTTTGATTCTTTCTGGAGTGAAGTTACGGGTTACGCTGATGTTGTGATGCCTCTGACGCTTAGTTTTGAAGAAGATGGAAGTTACACGAATACAGAGGGAAGGGTTCAATGGGCTGAAAAGGCAATCCCGGTTTACGGTATGGCAAGAGAAGCCTGGCGGATTTTCGCCAGTATCGTGGGCTATATTACTGGAGAAAATAGAGTAAACGATGTAAAAGATGTGACGGAAATGATTATCAACTCCATTGAGCCTTACAAGAAATTGAAATTTCCGTTAGAAAGTAAATTTAAAGAACCATATCCTGATAATATCCCTTCATTACACAATATTAAAACTGTTTATAAATATCCCACAGCCGAGTACAAATTGAGACCGAGAGAGGTTTCATTTAAATACGAGACCGGTGAAAAGATCACCGACGGTTATGTGCTTGTGATGTCATATCATCTTTATAAAACCGTTTATACTTTAAGAACTGAGGATGCGGCACCACTTGTGCCATTGAAAGTGGTGGAAATGAATCCTCTGACTATCAGACAAGAAGGTATTGAGGATGAGGCAATTTTAATTGGTCCGAGGAATGAGGAGTATGAGGTTAAAGTTATGCCCAACAGAAATTTGCCCAAAGGTGTTGTGAGAGTGTTTTATCCGTTTCTTGATTACGATTTGAATAGTTTACTTGACTACAACGGATTTGGACACGTTAGAATTGCACAGGCTGTTAGGAGGTAGAGATGATAGGACCGCTAATTAAAGGGCTTTCTATAACTTTTAAGTACATTTTTAAGAAGAAATTCACCGTTCAATATCCAGAGGAGAGAAGGGAGTTACCACCTCGTGCAAAATGGCTTCATATCTTGCAGAGACATGAAGATGGAACAGAGAGATGTGTCGCCTGTATGCTTTGTGCTTCTGCCTGCCCCACGGAGGCGATTTACATTGTAGGAGAAGAAAATGACCTCAATAATCCAATTTCACATGGAGAAAGATACGCTAAAGTGTGGGACCTCGATCTTGGAAGATGCATGTTTTGTGGGTACTGTGTTGAAGCATGTCCTGAAGAGGCACTCGCAATGACCGATGAGTATGAACTGGCTGTTCCTACAAAGAAAGACCTTGTACTGCATAAGGAAGATTTACTTGTACCCCCCGGCACTCCTCCAATTCATACGTGGCTTGGTTTCTATAGAGAGGAACCTGTTGAAGCCTCGCCCGTGTCAAGAGCACGTGAATTGCATATCGAATTCGAGGAGTATCTGAAAAGGAGAGGGCCCAAGGAGGATGAGATATGATCCGTCTTGAGAAGAGGGGAAAAGACCCATTCATAATTTACGGTAGAGAAAAATCTATTGAGGAGCAATTGAGGAGGAATATCTTAATTACTACTGTTGATACCATGTTGAAGTGGTCAAGGAGGAACTCTTTATGGCCCTTACCACTTGGTCTTGCCTGTTGTGCAATTGAGATGATGGGAGCCTTTTTCTCAAGATATGATATGGCGAGGTTTGGATTTGAAGTATTTAGATTTTCTCCAAGACAGGCTGATTTGATGATTGTGGCTGGCACTGTAACGAAGAAAATGGCCCCAATTGTTAAAAGACTCTATGATCAAATGTCAGAGCCCAAATGGGTAATTGCCATGGGGGCATGTGCGATGGCCGGCGGTCCTTATAATTCTTATGCTGTTGTTCAGGGAGTCGATAATCTTGTGCCTGTTGATGTTTATGTACCTGGATGTCCTCCAAGACCGGAATCTCTCATATATGGTATTATGAAATTAAGAGAAAAGATTAAATATGAGAGGGAGGCAAAGATTTTATGAAACAGGATTTTGAGAAGGAAACAGGAGTTAAGACTGATGTAATCGAGCTCAATATGGGGCCTCAGCATCCATCAACACACGGTGTTATGCGTATTGTGCTGGAGCTTGATGGTGAGGTAATAGTAAAAGCAAAACCTGTGATAGGATATTTACACCGTGGCACGGAAAAAATTGCAGAGCACAGGGCATACTATCAGGTAGTCCCATATACCGATAGACTTGACTACCTTGCGCCCATGTCTAATGAGCTCGGTTATGTAATGGCCGTCGAGAAACTCCTTGGAATTGAAGTTCCCATAAGAGCCCAATTTCTGAGAGTAATACTTGCAGAGCTTGCAAGAATTGCTTCCCATCTTGTCTGGCTTGGATCTAATGCAAATGATATTGGAGCAGTTACAGTTTTTCTTTACGCATTTAGAGAAAGGGAGAAAATTTACGATTTATTGGAGGCTGTTTCTGGTCAAAGGATGAATAATGCATTCCTTAAAATTGGTGGTTTGATGGGTGACGTTCCCGAGGGATGGATTGATGAAGTCAAAAAGTTTATAAAGCAATTCCCGGAAAAATTAAAAGATCCAGATGGATTGTTAACGAAAAATAAAATCTGGAAAGAGAGAACCGAGGGTATCGGAGTAATTCCCAGGGATCTTGCTATAGATCTCTCCCTTACCGGACCTCCCTTGAGAGCATCAGGGGTTAAAAGGGATCTGAGAAAAGATACCCCTTATCTGGTGTATGATCAGTTTGACTTTGATGTGCCTGTGGAAACAGCAGGCGATGTTTATGCAAGGTACCTTGTCAGAATGGAGGAGATGAGACAGTCTGTGAGAATTATCGAGCAGGCAATTGAAAAATTGCCGGGGGGACCGGTCTTGATAGATAACTATAAGATAGTTCCTCCACCCAAAGATAAGGTTTACAGGGATATACCAGAATTGATTCATCACTTTAAGTTAATATCTGAAGGATTCCATCCTCCGAAAGGTGAGGTTTATTTTGCCGTAGAAGCTCCTAAAGGTGAGTTAGGATACTACATTGTATCCAATGGTTCTAATAAGCCCTACAGGTTAAGAATAAGGCCACCTTCATTTGTCAACCTTCAGGCACTTGAATATATACTCCCCGGTCATTTAATAGCAGATGCAGTGGCTATAATAGGAAGTCTCGACCCGGTGTTTGGAGAGGTCGATAGATGAACCTCCCAAATTGGGAATTTATCAAAATATGCGGAATCTCTTGACATTTTAGAATCATTTAAAATAAAATTCGAAAACAGATTGGTTTAATAATAAGTTTTGAAATGAAGGTGTCTTTTTAGAAAAGTTGACATGATGAGAGGGTATGAGTAAAATAAATTGCACAAAAAGGAGAAAAATTGTGGGAAAGAGTGTAGTTTGTACCCTTCCAGAAAGATTTGACAATAGTCACAATTGTTATTTCCTTACATTGTCATCAAAATGTGTAAACAGTCATGTAAACAGGAGGCTTAGGTAATGGAGAGATTTACCCGGTTTATACTTAAAACATTGGCAGTAAAGTATTCTTTTGTGTTTTCAACAGTGTTTAACAATTTAGAAAAAAGGAGGTTATTCAATGGGTAATGTAAAAGTTAAAGATATAATAAAAAATCTGGTTAAGCCTGTATATGTAAGTGTATTGGTATTTGGGCTGACAATTTCCCTTTCAGGTACTCTTGGAGCTGGTAGTTACCAGCCGCCTGACAAAAATGGGAATGGTCTTCCTGACAAGGTTGATATTATGCTTGGTCTTATAAATCCAGATGGTACACCTTACACTCCTTCACCCACACATCCTCGTGGTGATTACGACAAAGATGGTGTACCCGATAGTCTTGAAGATGCTAATCATAATGGTATTGTTGATATAGGGGAAACTGATCCAAAATTGGCGGATACAGACCATGATGGTATTATAGATGGTGCAGAAATGCTTGCAGATACATCTTATCAGCCTGTAGTTGTAGGCGACGTTGTAACTAATGAGCTTGACCATATACCTGCAGCAGATACATCTGATATCGATGGGGATGGTGTTATAAATGCTCTCGATATTGATTCGGACAACGATGGACTCTTGGATGGCCCCAATTATGGATATGATATTAATTCAACAGGTACTGTATTCTCGTTCAATAACGGAGGAGGACATTATGCTTATGAGACCGGTACTGGTGGAAAGGGGTTAAATCCATATAATGCAGATACGGATGGTGACGGTTTATATGATGGTGAGGAAGTGTACACCTATGCTCAATGGGGAGTTGATCCAAAGAAAATCGATACTGATGGTGACAAATTATCAGATGCTCTTGAGATAAAGCTTGGTTTAAATCCTAATAATGTAGATAGTGATGGTGATGGATTAGATGATTCTACGGAATGTTCTGATAATGCTACAATCTTAGCTGGGAGCTTTGGAACCGGTGGAGCATCTGGTATTCTTGTATGGGATAATGCTCACGGTGTTTATACTGATACTTTGACAGGATTCCTTGCTGCAGTTGATGTCGATAGGGATGGAATGATTGATGCCCTTGACTTCGATTCTGATAATGATGGGATAAAGGACGGAGTTTCAAATACAGTGCCTCCAAATGGAAATGAAGGAATTTCTGATACAGATAATGATGGCATCCCCAATTTCCGCGATATGGATTCTGATGGAGATGGATTGGCTGATGGTTCGGAAGAATATTTCTTTCATACAAGTGCTTACGGATATACAGACCAGGATAACGATGGGGTTGTGGATGAGAGTGAGATAAAATATGGCCTTAATTACAATACTAATGATACTGATGGTGACGGTATAGTTGATTCTACCGAAGTAAATGATGGAACAAATGTAACAGTTGTTACCGCATCTGGTCACGATGCTTACTATTTAACTGCGAAACCAAGTGATTATGATAATGATGGTTTACCGGATGCACGTGATTTAGATAGTGATAATGATGGTCTGTTTGATGGTAATTACAACCCTGGATGGGCGTATGCAGATGGAAGTTTACCAAATGAGAATACTTTCGGTACGAGTTATAGAAATCCAGATACCGATGGGGATGGATTAACGGACGGCTGGGAGGCTGGTAATGATTTGAATCTTGCGGATGGTTCAGGAGCTGGTAATTTTGAGAGGACGGATCCGACGAAGTTAGACAGTGATGGAGATGGGATAGCGGACAGTGTGGAGTTGCATTATGGGTCGAATCCGTTGTTAACGGACAGTGATAATGATAGTATACCTGACAGT
>JALSOD010000287.1 GCA_026986655.1 Caldifarciminota bacterium
AGTGCAAATTTGTTGGCTCTTGACTTTGAAATGGAGATTAAAAATTCACTCGACCCGATATTCAATGTGGGGACGGGTGTAGGAACGAATGTTAATACAATCTTCAATCTGATAAAGAAATTCACCGGATATAAGGGGGAACCGGTGTATAAACCTCCAAGACCTGGTGAGGTTTATAAAATCTATCTCGACAATAAAAAGATTCACTCTGTCATGGGTTGGGAACCTTCTGTCGACCTTGAAGAAGGTCTGAGGCTTACGGTGGAATGGTTCAAAACAAATTAAGACTTTTTGAGAAAAATAGAGAACTTTTCAATCTTCTGAATGAGCTTCTACGTGACCGGGTCGAGGAGTTTTTAAACTGGATGGAGACTCCTCTAAAGCCGGCAATACGTGTGAATACCCTAAAAATACAGCCGGATGAACTAAGGGTGAGGTTGGAACAACAGGGATTTAAACTGACCCCCATACCATTTTATAAATGCGGCTTTGAGATCGAAGAGGCTCCTTTTGAAATTGGAAAAACTATTGAACATTTTTTGGGATACTATTATGTTCAGCAGAAAGCCTCCATGCTGCCCCCTTTAATTCTTGGTCCACAACCTGGGGAATCTGTCCTCGACATTGCAGCAGCGCCAGGATCAAAAACAACCCAGATGGCTCAGATGATGAAAAATACAGGCGTAATAGTGGCAAACGATATATCAATAGAGAGGGTGAGAGCTCTGTCCCATAACATAGATAAACTCGGTGTTTTGAATACAATTGTAACAGAGTTAGATGGCTACAAGTTTGGGAGATTCCTCGAAAACAGGATGGATAAAATTTTAATTGATGCCCCATGCTCGGCGATTGGCACACTTCATAAAACCTATGAGCCCTTAAAATGGTGGAGCTGGGGAGTGGTTGGGAACCTTGTAAGAACACAGAAGGGATTGATTCTTGCAGCATACAGGGCTATGAAGCCTGGTGGAAGGATGGTCTATTCAACCTGCACACTTGTGCCTGAGGAAAATGAAGGAGTCGTCAATTTCCTTCTTTCAAGACATCCAGAGGCAAGATTGCTCGATATCCCTGATTTTGGACTAAAAATGGAAGAAGGAATAATCAACTGGAAGAGAAACATATACGATGAACGGGTAAGGAAAACGAGGAGACTTTATCCATTTGACAACATGACCGAGGGTTTTTACTTCGCCCTGATTGAGAAACCCATCAACGGGATATAAGCTCGATCGCGCTTCTAAGTGCCTCTTTTGGACTGTCGCTGTTAATGCTCAAAATTGTTATCCCAAGACCCTCGAGGATATATTTGCTACCTCCTGTGGGTTCATTTTTAAGAATAATGTAGCTTACCCCCTCGTGTGACAAAAATTCGCCAATTGATCGTCCACGGCCCTTTTCAAGGTTTTTATAAGGATTTTTCACAATCCTCTTCTCAATCACTTCATTCTGGTGAACGCGCACAAGCATAAAATAATTCGCTGTACCAAGCTGATCCGAAAT
>JALSOD010000288.1 GCA_026986655.1 Caldifarciminota bacterium
GATAGATAACCTGTCGATTTATATTCGATAAAATATTGCCCAGTTTATTCATCTCAAATAAGGTTTCTCAATTCCAAGAATTATTCTCAATGACATACCAACCGAACCAAGTGCGACTCCAATCAGTATACCTCTTTGAGCAGCGAGGTTCGGGATTTCCATTATCCACTCGGCGAGACGGGGCATGCCTGCCCATAACTGTGCACCAGCTGGTACCCTCCCAAGCATTACAATTACTGCGGCAGCAAGAAGGAGAGAAGCCTCGACAGTTCTAATTTTCATGGCTCTGTATGCTGCGGAAGCTATGAAAAATGCAAGTAAAGCGAACATCGTTGACTGGAGTGGAACTTCTGCATAGTTGAAGATGAACATAAAAGGTGAATTAGGGGCAAAGGCATCCCCATACTTTCTTATTGAATAAACACCAAGTACAAATGTGATAAGGAACCCAAGGATCAAAAATGAACTGTAGAGAACATTTTCTTGTCTTCTGATCCTTTTGTAGTGGTTATTGAGAAGACTCTCGACTCCGATCAACATTGCGACACCTGTCACCACTGAATACCACACGAGCATCTTCTGCTGGAGTCCTCCGAATGGTCTGTGGGGAATGAAAAACGCAAGCACTGCAAACAGCGCTGTTAGAGCTGATATTAAAAAAGGTATCTCTTTTCTCATTTTGCAATCAATAGTTTGGTAAAATCAAAAAATCCAATCACTTTCGAAAGTATTGCTACAATCAGGAAAATTATAATCAAAGCCTTCGCATAGTCTTCTGCCTTGAGCGATCCCAGTGTAACAGGGTCCTTGGAAAGGTACGCGGAGGCAGCGAGCATTTCCTCTCCAATCAATGTGTAGTCACAGGCTGCTACAAAGAATGGTAGCTGGGTCGTTGAGGTTGTACCGGCTATTTGAATAGCCCCTATAGAATGTGCCGTCTCTGCGAGGATAAGCGATTCGGCGTAGAAGTAACCCTGGAGAAACACGGCACCAGGCTTTTCTCTGATTAGAATTCCATCGACACCGGCCGTGTATCCAAACTGATCACTTGTGAGGTAATAGATATTGTTCGGATTATAAATGTCTGGTCGGCCCGCATCCAGATAGGCCTCTTTCACAACTTCCTGTGCTGTGGTCATCACCATGGGATCTGCGTTTGGCATGATGAGATCAACCTCGTACTCGGCAGCCTTCTTGGCAACTTTTCTCAATATACTGAGACTTGCAATAGTCGGTATTGAATTGATCCCAAGAAGCCCCGGAATATAAACAATGGGTTTACCAAGCTCAGCTGCCCTTCCCACAGCGTCGTCTATCGCCTCAAGACCAGAAATCTTCCTGATGAAAAGTTCGGCGCCGCTTCTCGCCTTTTCAATAAAATAAACAAAAAGCCCTCCAAGGATAATTATGGCTATTAGAATTCCCAATCGATTCTTATTAAACCATGTGGCAATAGTCTTTACAGGCCCAATGATTTTCGTCTCTTCAGTTTTACCATCTTTTGTGTGAGCTACAATCCTGTAATAGTATTCCCCACCCGGTCTAAGACCACGGTCTTTGTATGTCTCACCGACGACAAAATTCTGGATAAGCTTTAAGTTGGTTGGTGTTGTCCCTCGATAAATTGAGAAGCTCTTATACTTACCAGTTTGCCATGGAAGTTTAATGGTGATACTTGTACCGTCATCATTTGGGGTATCGTAAACCTGTACGTTCAATGAGAGGATTATTGCCATTAAAATACCAAACATCGGCCTGTATTTTATTGCAACCATTCAAAACATTCAAATTTACAAAATGCGTACTTAATACAGTTGCTCAATGGACACCATTACGGACCAAAAGATATACACCATTTTAAGAATCCACCCCCTCCTGAAATTAAGAACTATCTAAAAATTACGAATTTACCACTCGTTTTATAATTCCCACTTTCTACTTTGTAAAAGTAAACTCCCGGTTTCAATACGCCATTCAGCGTTAATGTATGAGTCTCAAATTTTCCTCCAAAGATTTTTCTACCAGTTATATCAAATATAGAAAGAGAGTACTCTTCCTGTAATTTTACTGAGAATTCCAGGCCTTTTGCAGTGTAGGCAACGTGTACAATACTTGTTGTAGGGCCACGAGGGTTTTCATTAACTCCAACATAGCCCTCTGAACTTCCATAAACGCTGTTGCTCTTTGTAAAGCCAATTATCTGGCTGCCGAGTGTATCTATTGCTGTGAAAAACATATTCGGAGTATCAACTGTCAGGGTATCGTGATATACGGAATAAATTATTGAGCTATAATTTTGTCCTGTGGAGTCACTTACCACCACATCTGTGAATACCTTGTGATTTCCGTAGGCCAATCGCATATCAACAACATTCGGCCCTGCAGGAACTACAAATATGGTGTCGAGGATTCCAGATGAGAAATCATAGTAAGACACGTAGATGTTATTTGAAGAAAGGTCATTACAAGAGCAGTAGAGTTTGTTAGCATGGAGAAGCAAGTCAGTTGCGTAATAAGTGCCAGTTATAGGAATAACAGAGGTTGACCATGAAATTCCACCGTCGAAACTTATTTCAATTACAGGGGACCAGTTTTCGAAACACGATAGGGCAATAGTATCACCTCCAGTCATTCTTAGTGGGATGATGTTTGGGAGTATAGCACTAAAATTCTGTCCACCATCCGTAGAAAGTAGAAGGCCATTGACGATTTTTGATGATAAAACCTTGAGATTTTTCTTGTCAAAAGAAGCAAATTTAGCCAGTATTCTATTGGGATCAGAGGGTGAAATCCACTCCACGTCGTATATACCGGTAAGACTGTCCAGAGAAATACCCGGATCAGTTGGTATGAATAATTGCCCTGCGTCATTACTTCTATAAATATAGTGGAGTCTGAAATTTCCTGTTGAATCGAATTCGTAACCTATTCCGGAAAGATATACTATGGAATCACTGTTTATCGGTGTCTGCACACCTATAGGCACCAGTAAATCAGTTACGAATTTCTTTTCCCATGTGTTGCCACCATCCCTTGTAATATAAACTACATTGGAGAATATAGGCCCATTATGTTCAACATAGAAGCCACTGTTGTCTATAAGGTAGAGGGTATTGTTAACAACGTGAGAATGAGAGGTTCCAAATTGTCCATCTTCGAAGGGAACTCCAACAGCTTTTAAACCATTTGTTATGTCATTAAATGATTGCCAATTGCTTGACTCAAGGACTCCACCGCTGTAACCACAGTATAAAGTTCCTCCCGCTGATGCGAGGTCATTTAATATTTTAAGTGAATCAATTTTCGAGAAAAACCAGACTCCCGAGACTTCGTATCCTTTGTAAATCCCGGATGTAATTTGAGATGCAACGTAAAGGTTTCCATTATGGAATATCATGTCTGATGCCATTATTATCCCACTTGCAAGGGAGGTAAGGAGGAAGCTCCAGGATTGACCACCATCATTGGATATGTATATACCTGGGTAGGTTTGCTTATCCCCACCTACGATACCTACATCTACGGCCAATCTGTTAGTGTCATCAGGGTCTATAGCGAGTGATGTAGCTCCAAATAGAGATGGACTGTAAGAAATTTCGTTCCAGCTGGCACCACCGTTTGTGGATTTATAAAAACGTGCTATTCTGTAGCCAGAACTATCGTAATAAGCCAGCAAGTATGGAGCGGCTGGATGTGACGGTGAGTAAGTGATTAAGACATCGGCTCCGATATATACTGGATAAGGAGGGGTATAGGTTGTCCAGGTATTGCCTCCATCAGAGGAGACGAAAATATAGTTATCAGTTGCCAGATATATGTATCTTCCATTTACATTTGAATATCCACTAATCCCAAAGATAAATGAATGTTTTCGGGTCCATGTATTTCCACCGTCTGTTGAAACATAAACAATTGTGGAATCATAGTAGGTTGAAATAAAGCAGAAACTGTCCTGACCCGTATTGTAAATAGGTCCCCCGGACACGTGGTCAAGAACTATATTCCATGAAGTACCATCATATTTCCATACACTTGAAGGTGTAACAGCCAGAAGAGAAGATCCATCTGAATTAGGTGCTACATATAGCACAGTTCCCCCATCAGGACCGATGGAGTTCCACTGCCAATCGGCAGTTTTTACCTGGCCTGAAAACGCAATTACAAGGCTTAACAATAAATTTACCATGATCTACCTCCTGTTTTTGAGATTATAAGTCAACCACCAAATGTTTTAAAGCTTTTAGATATTTCTATGCATAGTTGAATAATAATACATGGGTAATTCAGGATTTAAACTTCAATTGTGCCAGATTTTCCCAGCTTTCAGCAGAGATTTCGCTGCCACGAATCTCATTATTTCTGATGTGCCTGAGCCAATGTCCAGCAGTTTGGCGTCTCTCATGTATCTTTCAACTGGATACTCTTTGGTGTAGCCATAGCCACCAAGAACCTGAATGGCATCGAGCGTAATTTTTACTGCAGTTTCCGATGCCATGAATTTGACTGAGGCCGATTCAAATCTATTATCTTTGTCCTCATTATAGGTGGCAGCGTAGGTGTAAAGATAAGTTCTAACTATATCAAGGGCTGCCCCCGCGTCAGCGATCTTTTTCATGATCATCTCAAATTGGCCGATAGGTTTACCAAACTGTTTCCTTTCATTGGCATAACGGACCATCCAGTCAAGGGCGGCAAGTGAGACACCTGTAGAGATAGCTGATATTACCATCCTCTCTATTTCAAGGCTTTTGAGCATTTGTGGATATCCCATTCCCTCGGTTCCAATGATGTTTTCGACAGGCACTTTTACATCCTCAAAGAAAACAAGGCCAGTAGGCGAACCTCGCATCCCCATCTTTTCAAGTTTCTTAGCTATGCTAACCCCTTCCATCTCTCTATCTATGAGAAGAACACTCATACCTGCTTTTTTCTTTGATGGATCCGTGTAAACGAAAACGTAGAAAACATCGGCCACAGGGGCATTGGTGATGAACATCTTCTGGCCATTAACAATGAAGTGGTCCCCATCTTTGACTGCACGAGTTTTTATACTCACAGAGTCCGATCCTGCATCTGGTTCTGTTAGGGCATAGGCTCCTATGATTTCACCAGAAGCTATCCTGGGTAGATATTTCTTCTTCAACTCTTCATTTTTGCCCCAGTAGGCAACGTTATGACCAAAAAGTATGGATGTAACCATCAATGAAAGGGCAACAGATGCGCTCTGCCTGGCTATTTCCTCAAGAACAATGACAGCGGCAAGAGGATCGATCCCGAACCCCCCGTATTCTTCAGGTATCATAATGCCGGTAAATCCAAGCTGTCCCATCTCTTTGAAAATTTCTTCAGGGAAGTAATCCTCCTCGTCAATCTTTGCCGCTATAGGAGCGATTTTGTCCTTTGCAAAGCGGGCAACGGTTTCCCGCAATATTTTATGCTCCTCCTTTTCAAGGCCGGAAATAAGGTCTCCTAACATAAAAACCTCCTCTTTTAAATTTTTAATTTTCAAAGATCTGGCTAAACTTCAGTTATTCAAAATTGTCAAATTTCAACCTCTCTTAAATATTTTGCAGCCTCTTCTGGAGGAGTTGGGTTGATATGTAACCCGGATCCCCACTCAAATCCTGCAATTTTAGTTATTCTTGGGATCAGTTCAATGTGCCAGTGGAAATCAAATTCAAGTGTCTCCCAGTAATCTGCATGTCCCGGCCTTGGATGAGGGGGAGGAGCTGTATGAAGCACCATGTTGTAAGGTGGGTCTTTGAGCAAAGCTTTTATGCGGACGAGCATCTCTTTCAGTGCAACGGCGAGATCGTAAAGCTCTTCATCCGGGAGAAGTGCAAAATCGTGAGAATGATATTTGGGAAATAGCCAGGTCTCAAATGGAAATGAAGCGGCAAATGGCTCCCATAAAACGTATTTGTCACTCTCCCAGACTATTCGATCCCTCAAGATGAGCTCCTGCTTGATTATATCACAGAATATACATCTCTCTTTGCGTGAGTAATGTTCCCTTGCACTGACAAGTTCACTTTTAACAACAGGTGGAAATATAGGGGTTGCTATTAGCTGGGAATGTGGATGAGAAAGTGAGGCTCCTGCGTCTTTACCGTGATTTTTAAACACAAGAATGTACCTGAATCTTACATCCTTCCTGAGATCGAGAAGCCTCTCTTTGTAAGCTTTTAAGACAAGGGCTATTTCCTCTGGTGGACGGTCACTCAGCTCCTTGTGGTGATCGGGTGTTTCAATGATAACTTCATGTGCACCGATCCCTGAAACAACGTCAAAAAGCCCAACACCCTCTCTTTTCAACTCTCCCTCAATCCTTAATGCTGGGTACTTGTTAGGCACTACCCTGACTTTCCACCCGGGGGTATTGGGCTCTCTTGGCCCATCAGCAATTACAAAAATTTCAGGTGGTGTTTTACTCTCGTTTCCGTAACAGAAGGGACAGGAGTCCACCTTCACCTCTTCTTTTGGTGTAATGTATTCGTGCGGTCTCCTTCCCCTTTCAATTGCTATTATTGTCCATCTCTGTCTGATCGGGTCATACCTCAATTCTGGCATTTTATCCTCCAAGAATCAAAATTTTCAATTTATTTTCAAATACATCATCGATGCTTTTAAAAAACACAAATATACAGGTTTGCTGATATGTCAGGTCTATACCACTCTCTGATTGTGATACAGTATAAACTGGAAAGATGTTAAATACAGCATGCTGCTCAGAGATGAGTTTTATCCCGGTGTCAAAAACTGTGTCATCCAGTATAAGCTCATTCCCCTCCTTACGTATTCTGTCTTTAAAACTACCTGCCACTTTTCCATCAACAATCACCTTTGAATCAATGCTGTCAGCTGATGGCATGGAAAAATTGAACTCTACTGCAAAGAAACTTCCAGCGGAATTACCTTCAATCCTGTAGTCTATAGTTATGCCATTGTTGATTATACTAACATTTTTAGTGACACTAATCTCTCTTTTACCATCTA
>JALSOD010000289.1 GCA_026986655.1 Caldifarciminota bacterium
ATTCAGGCCGTCCACCAGGAGAGCGACGTGGTTCCAGAGAACATAGACGCGATAAGGGCGATGTTCGAGCTGGCAGACAAGTGGGAGAGCATAAGGAAAACGAACGAGAGCTTAGGGATTTTGAAGTAATGGTAATAGATATTTTATAATCTCTTTATCCACTGTTTCACCATTTTTTCTTAAGTTTTTGACACTATTTATTTATGTTGTTATGGAAAATCCTTGTATACTTTGAGAGTGACGCTCAGGATATATGATCACTTGTGAAAGGGTAATGTTTATTAAGGGTTATGATATTACAAAAAATCATAAGACTGAAATATTATAGGAGGAGAATACAATGGAAAGTGATTTGATGCAATATAATGACGAATGTATCTTTGCGTTTAATTCCGAAGAACTTTTAGAGGCGATTAGTAATGCTAAGAAGAATCGGAGGATATTGCTAGAGAAAAGTATTTTTTGTAGTAGTTTGATAAATGCATCCGAGGAATACATACTTGACAAAGATGGAAAAATCCACAAGGACATAATTGAGCTTGAAAAAATTGAAGATCACGAACTTGAAAAATATGCGAAATTAAATAATATTGTCATATCAATGCTTAGAGAGTACAAAGAGGAGCTCTTAACCAGCGATGCTATTGATGCTATTCTTAAAAACGTTCACGCTGAGGTAGATGATTTACCAATTTCTTTGAAGGAATTTTTAGAGGAACTAATAAAATTGCTTTATACTAAAATAGATAAAACAATGTCCACCTTAAAGAAAGATCTTGGAAAGTATGAATTTATATACGTCTTGTCAATTAGAGGAAACTACTTCTGCAGTAAAGATTTCGAAGATAAGAAAATTAGCGATGTGATAGAGATAATCGAAAAAAAGAGATGGCTTAAGAATGCTATAAATATTGCAGGTATTATAACATTACTTCGTGTATCCCTCAAGTATCAAGACATTCTTAGAATATTCCCCACCTCAAGGTCTATTGGGAAAGTAGCCAAACAATTTAAGTTACCCTTTGTATCTGTTAACACACAAGTTGGGCAAGGATCAAAGAACCATGCAAGAATTGTCTTTGATTGCCTAGTCCAGGTAATCAAAGCTTCTGTCGTCGAAAAAATCTCATCTGGAGACATCTTGAAAGAGATACTAAGGTTACTTTCAAAGCTAGCAATGGCATTTCCTGCGTCGGATATAGTGATAGGATTTGGCGTTCAATTTGTTGAGTGTGCTTTAAGTTCCGAAGGTACTATTGTATTTGAAAAAATAAAGAGATACCTACAGAAAAGAGGTGTTATCTAAAATAGCTAAAAATCTACATCACTCATTTTAGCATTTCTCCCTTATTATCGCTTTTACAACTTCTATGCTCAGTCCCCTCACCAGCAAATCCTTCTCCCTGCTCGTCTCACCCCTGACGAGCTCAACCTCTGCACCGAGAACCTTCGAGAGGAACTTTACGAGTTCTTTGTTTGCCTTTCCACCTACAGGTGGGG
>JALSOD010000290.1 GCA_026986655.1 Caldifarciminota bacterium
ACTGGTTGACTTTAAGGATAGTGTAGGAATTGTCGCGGGTTGTGACGCCTCTTTCCCTGATGACAAAACACTTGGAATTTGTGTCAATCTGAAATTCCCGGAGCTTAGAATCATTGAGATTTCCTACGCTTTTTTAGAAACCCATTTCCCATATATCCCTACATTTTTATCATTTAGAGAGTTACCTGCATTGATCCAGGCGTATAGAAATCTCAAGTATGAACCGGATTTAATCTTAATAGACGGTCAGGGAATCGCACATCCCCGTGGGTTGGGGATTGCCTCACATTTCGGTGTAATAGTTAGAAAACCCACCATTGGGGTTGCAAAATCAAGGCTGTTTGGTACCTACAGGAATGAACCATCAGGGCAAAGGGGCAGTTTTGTTTATTTGAATGGGGAGGATGGAAAGATAATAGGAGCTGTGGTAAGAACCAGGGACAGGGTCAAGCCTGTCTTTGTTTCTCCCGGAAATTTAATAACAGTTCTGGATTCTATCGAGTGGGTCTTAAAGTTTTCAGCAGGATTCCGTCTACCAGAGCCCACAAGAATTGCGGACAAAATCTCCAAAAGTTTAATGAAATAGCATAAAATTTAAACTTCCATGTACTATCAGAAAAAAGAGATAAGGATAAGCGTTAAATCACTTGTAACTTTCATTTTATTGGTATTTCTATTTGATGGAATTGTCCGATTTATTGCGGACTATCTCGGTATTTATTTCATCAATGCGTGGAAGGACTTGACCATAATCTTATTTATTGGCCTTATTCTGGCATTGATCTGGTTTGTCCTCCAAAAATTTTCTCTAACTCTCTGGGACATGCTGTTCCTGATAATGGTCATCTATTCTATCCCTATTGGTATAGTTAACCATGGAATTCTGCAAACTGTCTGGGGCATTAAAATCTTTTTTCTGCCTGTCCTCTTTTATATCTTCGCTTTCAACGTAATGAAGCAGAAATTAGATGACAGTGTAGTGAATAAATTCCTATTCCTGACAGTAATTCTCGCAATTCCAATAATAATCTTCGGGTATGTACAGTACGTCACTCATTTTTTAATTTTCAAATCAGTGGCTCCAGTGGTGCTCGGAAAATTATCATTCATAAAATTATCATATATTTCAACCACACCACGCTCTATCGGGACTTTTAGAAGTCCATTCGCATTTGGGGATTTCAGTTCCTATGTTGTGATTTTCAGTTTTGCCATGTTTCTTAGGGCAAGAAAGCCTTCTTCAAAGTTCATTTTTATCCTACTGATTTTCCTCGGATTTCTCGGAATATACATTTCTACAAGTCGAACGTCAATGCTCGTGGCATTTTACGGTATAACCGCTCTCCTGATTCTCAAATACTTACGGCCATACCCTATGCAGTTGAAACTACTACTCTTTGCAATAACCATCGCTTTACCAATTCTTGTAATGTTTGTCGCCATCTTTGGACTCGGTAGACATGGAGGGAAACTGTTCTTCCTGTTCTCAACCGAATCCACATTCGCAAGACTTGTCACCTGGTACGATGCCATTGTACAGTACCCGTTTTTCAAAAATCCTCTGACATTCTTATTCGGTTATGGAGCAGGGGCAATAGGGACTGCGCAGAGACAGGTTGGTAGTAAATTTTACAATCCGGTTGACAACATCTTCCTCTACTTGCTTATAAATTTTGGTCTCCTGGGTCTTGTTATTTTCTTGAACGCCCTCCTATGGCCAGTTTCAAGGTTCATAGCGAACATAAAAGACTACGAATTTGGCTGGCAGGACGTGGTGGTCGTTCTCACACTCGGTGTCCTCTTTGTCGAGGGAATGTATAGAACCTTCTTTGAAGGATTTCCATTGCCATATATCTTCTGGTTTCTGCACTTTTACTTTCGGCTAAGGTTAAAAACATGATCGTCATCAACGCACGGTTTTTAACCCAAAAATTAACCGGTGTTCAGCGCTTTGCTTTGGAGATCACAAGACAGCTTGTGAATCTGAGAAATGATATTATTCTCGTTGCTCCCAAAAACATCATTTACAAAAATGAGGCAAGAGAGCTTAATGTAGAACCCTTTGGCCGGTTCAAGAGACATTTATGGGAGCAAATAGAACTTCCCTTATTCTTAAAGAAACATAAGTATCCACTACTCCTCAACTTTGCAAATACCGCTCCCCTACTCTACAGAAACATGATTGTCACAATTCACGACCTCGCAGTTTACGAGTATCCAGACGCTTTTTCAACACTATTCAGGCTGTGGTATCGCTTTTTACTTCCAAGAATAGCCAGAAGATCAAAAAAAATTCTGACCGTGAGCAATTTTTCCAGGGATGAAATTTCGAGGAGATTCGGAATAAGAGGAGAGAAAATTGATGTAATTTACAACGCTGTTTCTACTGGAATATTGTGCAGGGAGAGGGGATCTCAAAGGGGAAAATTCATCCTCACTGTTTCATCCCACGATCCGAGGAAAAATCTAATAAGACTAATAGAGGCCTTTGAAAATCTCGAATTAAAAGGTTATAAACTGGTCATTGCAGGTGCACAGTCATCTGTATTCAAATCAGTCAAAATACGCGTGAATTCTGAAAGAATTGATCTTCTTGGACACGTTGGAGATGAAAAGCTTTCAGAGTTGTACAGTAGAGCAAGTCTTTTTGTTTACCCGTCTCTATATGAAGGGTTCGGCATTCCCCCCCTTGAGGCCATGAAGTGTGGATGTCCTGTGGTAGTATCAAATATTCCTCCACACAGAGAAGTATGTGGAGACTCAGCTTTTTATGTTAATCCTAAAGATACTAATGATATAAAAAGGGGGATTGAAACGGTTCTGAGAGATGATAACCTAAGGCAGGAATTATCCAGAAAGGGTCGTGAGCGTGTGAAGCTCTTTTCATGGCGAAGATCAGCAGAAAAAGTCAGTAGAATCATAGATGAACTGGTGGATGAAAGTCATTAATTTTTAAAAATTTTAAAAATATGAGCAAAAGATGAAGGGGGCCCGACTTCGTCGGGCCCCCTTCATCTTTTGCTTCTATCAGCTATTACTTCGCCGAAGCGAGCTCTTTTACCATCTTCTCGGCAAGCTCCGGATTGTGAGGTAAGATTGCCTTTATCTTCTTTAACTTTTTGAGCATTTCCTGATTTTTTACCTTCTTATACTTCACCCTCAACTGGTGAATCTCGGCATAAACCATATTGTACAGATCGAGCTCCTTCTCGTATTTACTCTCATCAAATGGAATCGAGAAATCTATTCCTTTAACATTCCAGGCATCAGGCTTCGTCAGGAAGGGAGCGAAATCTTCCACTTTTCTTCCATCCTTTGGAATTATAGGTGTATGATTTTCAAATCCTGTAAAGGTTATACCATTTTTTGTCGCTTTGACAATGTAGCTTCCGCTGAAAGGCTTTTTCACATCTTTCATATTCACATAGGTATACCAGGTTGTGGCAATCTGGTCATGTGAACTGTGACACGACTCGCAGCTCCGTCCTTTCCCAATAGCATGGGACATTTTATCCATCTGAATCCATGCAAGCATCTTGTTGTTGTATTTCAAACCATTAAAAGTACCGGTGATAATGTACATGTCGTTAATCTGATCTGGTGTTCTTTTAACAATGAATGATTCGGGCTCGCCAATCTCCGGGTGCCCTTTGACCTTCGTCGGTGGGATGGACCTGACCATCAAACCAGTCGGTTTAATATCTTTTGAAATATTCAAGACAGCCATTGGATAGGGCTTGACAGGGATCCAGACACCTCGTGTAGGGTGTTTGACAAGTAAAGGTTCGCTTCTGACACCATAGTACTGCTTGTGTTTTGTAAACACATTGTACATTCCCTCATAAATACCAGGCCCCCAGAAAGTAAACTGGTATGCTCCAACCTTCTGAATGTGACATGCAGAGCAATCTACATTCTTGTGGGTGCTCGTCTTAACCGCCTCCACAATATCTTTATGGCAATTAGCGCAGGAGGCTCTTGCTTCGGCTGATGCAAGATGCCCGTAATCGTGATTGTGTTGCTTATGGCAATCGAGGCAGGTAACACCGTTTTTGTTATGAACATCAGTTGGCAACTCCCCCACCGGGAATGCGAATTCCTGTCTCATGTAACCGGCTCCTCTCCTTCTATCCATTGGTCCAGCATGGCAGATTGTACCTCTGCCACCACCGTAGCAGGACATTGCCTCGGGTTTTTCAAGAAATTTATGACTCGTAACTGACTTTTTATAGCCAGCGTAATGACAGTCGAGGCAGGATGTGTGACATTTGTTACATCCTCGAGTGGCCGAATTTGCCATGTCTTTTGTATAATCTCTCGTACATTCTCCCTTTATTGTCTTGTAATTATCTGCAAACCAGACCCCACAGTTCTGTGGACCAGGAGGAGACTTTGTCCAATCCTGGAATGCTCTCTGATACATGGAAAGTGCCATAGAGGTGTGTTTGTAATCATTAACCTCCTCCTCGTGGCACTTTCCACAGGTTTTTTCGGCTATTTTAATATTAAATGCGAAGGTGGCTGTGTCACGATCATGATAAAAGAGTTGCATGAGTTTTTTGATTCCGTACTTCTCCTTAGCTTCCTTCGTTGGCTTCCTCATCAACACGGCAAAGCGCTTCTTACCCCGTGGAAGAATTCTATCATAATTTGTAACACTTCGATCGATGTATTGGTACTTGTGATGCTTACCGATAGCCGCATAGAAGGGTTTAAGCATCCCTTTGTGGGCCTTTTTCATATCCATTGTCTTGTTGTTCCCGAGGTGGCAATCAACGCACGTAGGTTCGCCTGCCATATTCACCTCTTCGTCAACTTTTGCAGGATCCATATACATTTGAGGAGCTCCTAATTTCTTTAGAAGCTCCTTATTAGAGTGGCACTTCACACAGGTAGACTTTGCATTGTAGGCATGTAGAGAAAATGCGACTAGTACCAGCAGAGCTAATCGCTTCATAAAAACCTCCTTTTTTGTCCAAATGCAGTGCAAATTTGATTCCAGAATAAGATACGCACTGTTGCGGATTAGAGAAGAGGGGATATGCAAAATACACCCGAATGGATAAGTAGGTGTTGGATTTTAAGACTTAATAAGACCGTACTCCTTCAATTTTCTATATAGTGTGGAACGGTCAATCCCGAGTATTTTGGCAGCCTTTGCCTTGTCACCACCGGTGTAATCGAGAACAGAAATGATGTGGGACCTAACGATATCATCAAGTCTGAGGCTCTCAGGTGTCTTATCATTAACAGGGAGGATGATATGAATGGGTAAAATCCACTTCTTTCCACGGGATAAAATCATTGCCCTTTCTATGATGTTCGAAAGTTCCCTTACATTTCCGGGGTAGTCATAGCTCATCAGTTTGTGAATAGCTTCCTCCGAAATGCCAGAAACTTCAGGATTTATATACCTAAATTTTTCAACAAAGTGTGATGCAAGTGGTAAAATGTCCTCTTTCCTCTCCCTCAATGGCGGGATGTGGATTCTGAAAACATTGATTCTATAGTAAAGGTCCTCGCGGAATTTCTTATTCCGTACGAGTTCGTCAATATCCGAATTAGTAGTAGCAATAATTCTAACATCAACACCTGTTGAATGGTTATCACCTAATTTGAAGAAAGATTTTTCCTCAATGAATTTCAAAAATTTTGCCTGCATGTTAAGAGGCATTTCTGTTATTTCATCAACAAGGAGTGTCCCATGATTCGCGAGCTCCACAATCCCTCTTTTGTCCCTGTCGGCGCCTGTAAAGGCCCCTTTTTTGTAGCCAAAAAGTTCGCCTTCAAACAGTGACTCCTGAATATTTGCACAGTTAAACGAAACAAAAGGCCTCATTTTTCTCCTGCTGTTATCGTGTATAAGTCTGGCAAGCATATTTTTACCAACACCGGTCTCACCTGTAAGGAGAACGGTGGAATCTGTCACAGCCACATTCAAGGCAAGATCCACAATCTTTTGCATCTTCATACTTTTGAAGATAAACTGGAAATCATTCCCGGAACGGCGATCTGTTCTACACGTCAGTTTCATCTCCTCTATCTTTTCCAATTTCAGGATCAAATATGAAGTGTTTACTGGTTTCAGAATGTAATCGTACGCCCCCATTTTGATTGCCTTTACGGCCTCATCAACAGTGCCATACCCGGTGAATAGAATGACATGTGTGCCGGGAGAAGATTCAAGTACCCTTTTAAGAATATCCATTCCTGTATAACCCGGCATTTTAACATCTGTCAGAACTACATCATACTCATTTGTTCTCAAATGTTCCAACGCAAGGGCAGAATCTGTAAATGCATCAACCCTGTGATACTTCTTCAAAACACGGGCAAGTGTGTTGCATAAAACCTCATCGTCTTCAATTAACATGACTTTCATGTCTCTTATCCTCCACTTTCGGGAAAGATACCACAAATTTTGTTCCCTTTCCGGGGTTGGAAATAACCTGTATTTTTCCACCGTGAGATTTCACAATTCCGTGAACAATGGATAATCCCAGTCCCGTTCCTTCTCCATGACCTTTGGTAGTGAAAAATGGATCGAAAATTCTATCCACAACATCTTCGGGGATGCCGGGGCCGTTGTCCTCCACAATAAGTCTGCATTCAGACTCATCGGATTCTATCCTTATGCCTATTTTACCATCTTTTAGATTGGAAATGGCATCTGCAGAATTCAATACAAGGTTAATTATAAGCTGCTCGATCTGAACCCTATTTCCCGGGATGTAACATTCATCCTTCAGCTCATACTCGACAGTCTTTCTGTGAGTGTAGAGCTCTATCATAGGGATCAAAGTTCTGACCACTGCACTGAGTGAGATGGGCTCCATACTCTCGTCATCCATTTTCCTGGAGGCAAACTCTCTTAATCCCTGAATTATCCGAACACACCTTTCAGCCTGTTCTTTTATGGTTTTAACCTCTTTTTTGCTCTCTCCCTCAAGTTCTTC
>JALSOD010000291.1 GCA_026986655.1 Caldifarciminota bacterium
TGATTTACTCAGTGAGTATGGCATTTCTGCATACATCAAGAAGGGTTATCCCGGCGTGTGGGTGGGTGATGAAAAAATTGCATCAGTGGGAATCGCCGTGCGCAAATGGATTACATTTCACGGTATCGCAATAAACGTCAACGTTGACCTCAGATATTTTGACATGATTGTCCCATGCGGGATTCAGGGGGTGAAGATGACATCTCTTGAAAAAATCATCGGCAGGAAGATTTCGATGGATGAAGTTAAGGAAATTTACAGGGGAAAATTAGAGAAAAATTTGAAGGTTCAATTCGTTGAGGAAGCTCTGAGGCTATGAGTGGATTTAAGATGGGAAAAATTGAGATAGTCCTGCGTGTAGAGGATGCCCGGACGAGCAGTATCCTGTTCCCCTTCGGCACACCTCCCCTTTTCGGGAATATTTTGCACTCCCCCTGTAGGGTTTACAGGGGGAGTGGTTTCTTTAAATATCAGGCAACAAAGGAGGTTAATTATGTCGGATATTGATAAAAGTACGGCAATAAAACTCTATCGAACGATGGTTCGAATAAGGGTCTTTGAGACCGTTACCGAAAAACTGTTTTTAGAGGGTAAGTTGCCCGGCTTTGTCCACCTTTACATAGGTGAGGAAGCCATAGCGGCAGGTGTGAGTGCCAGCCTGAGGAGAGATGACTACATTCTCTCCACCCATAGAGGTCACGGGCACACACTTGCCAAGGGTGGTGATATGAAAAAGATGATGGCTGAGAACTACGGGAAGGTGACAGGTTACTGCAAGGGGAAGGGCGGATCAATGCATATTGCTGACTTCTCCATTGGGATGCTTGGAGCTAATGGGGTTGTGGGTGGTCAGTTCCCGATCTCCGTTGGGGCCGGGCTCTCAATCAAGATGAGGAAGACGGACCAGGTTGTTGTCGCCTATTTTGGTGATGGAGCGGCCAACAGGGGAACTTTCCACGAGGCCCTGAACATGGCCTCTATATGGAAGTTACCCATAATCTTTGTGAATGAAGACAATCAGTATGCTTCCACTACCAGGAAGGTTAGAACGCTCTCTGTTGAGCACGTTGCACAGAGGGCATGTGCATACAACGTACCCGGCATCAGATGTGATGGAAACGACGTTATTGCCGTTTACAAGGCAGCAAAAGAGGCAATTGAGAGGGCGAGACGTGGCGAAGGCCCAACTTTGATGAGCTGCCAGACTTACAGACTGAAGGGGCATTTTATCGGTGATCCGGAAAAGTATCGTACCCACGAGGAAGTTGAGGAGTTCTGGAAAAAGGAGCCCATTGGACGTTTCGAGAAAATCGCCTTTGAAAATGGATGGCTCACAGAGGATGAAAAGAAGGCAATATGGGAGGAATATCAGAAAGAAGCTGAGGAAGCGGTTAAATTTGCAGAAGAGAGCCCATATCCGGATCCAGAAGAAGCTTTAAAAGATGTGTTTGTTAACCCACTTGAATAGGAGGCTTTGAAAATGAGAGAGATCACAGTTGCTCAGGCAACAGCCGAGGCTTTAATGGAAGAGATGTCCAAGGATCCCACCATATTCATAATAGGTGAGGATCTGACTGCACACGGTGGAATTTTTGGCCAATTCGTGGGAATTCCCGAGAAATTTCCTGACAGAATTCTTGATACACCAATTTCTGAGACAGCAATTGTTGGAGCAGGTGTTGGAGCGGCTCTGACCGGGATGAGGCCGCTTGTTGACCTTCACTTTGCTGATTTTATCACCATAACTATGGATGAAATTGTGTCCCAGGCTGCTACCATGAGATACATGTTTGGTGGCCAGTCAAAAATGCCTCTTGTCATCTGGGCGCCTGATGGAGCAGGACTCTCGGCTGGACCTCATCACTCAAAATCTTTTGAGTCCTGGTTTATGCATGCACCCGGCATGAAGGTGGTTGTTCCTTCCACACCTTACGATGTTAAGGGTCTCTTGAAATCAGCTTTGAGGGACGACGATCTCGTTTTATTTTTCCAGCATAAGAAACTTTTTAAATTCAAAGGACCGGTACCCGAAGAGGAGTACATCATCCCTTTGAAAAAGGCTGATGTGAAGCGAGAGGGCTCGGATGTTACAGTTGTCACCTATTCAATGATGGTTCACCATACCCTCTCTGCTGCAAAAAGGCTGGAAAAAGAGGGAATCAGTGTGGAAGTTATAGATTTGAGGACTATCTGGCCCTTCGATTTCGATGCAGTTGCCGAATCTGTGAAAAAAACCGGTCATGTTGTAATAGCTCACGAATCCTGGAAAGTTGGAGGTGTAGGTGCTGAGCTCGCCTCACAGATTCAGGAGAAACTATTTGACTATCTTGACGCGCCTATCGTCAGAGTCGGTGCTGAACACGTACCCATCCCGTTCAGCCCACCCCTTGAGAAGCGAGTCATCCCGGATGATGAAGATGTCTACAGGGCTGTGAAAAAGGTTCTTGAGGAGGCTTGAAAATGGCGTGGAAATTGGTGATGCCCAAGCTCGGACTTACGATGGAAACCGGTAAAGTCGGTTCCTGGCGAAAAAAAGAAGGAGATCCGGTTAAAAAGGGCGAGGTCGTAGCGGATATTCTGACTGAAAAGATTGAGTACGAGCTCGAATCCCCGGCAGATGGAATTCTTTTCAAAATTCTCGTCCCTGAAGGCGAGGAAGTCGCACCAGGTACTGTAATTGGCATTGTGGCAGCGTTAGGAGAAACTCTCTCAGAGGCTGATATTGAGAAGCTCTCTGAACCAGAGGAGGTTGAGGGTGAGGAGGATAAACCTGAAGTTGAGACTCCACAGGTGGCTCAGGAAAGTGTTGAGAAGAAGACGCCGGCGAGAATTTTTGCCTCACCTGCTGCCAAGAAACTTGCCAAAGAACTTGGGGTTGATCTCTCAATGGTGAAGGGAACGGGACCCCGTGGAAGGATTACAAAAGAGGATGTCATTAAATTTGCAGATAGCCAGAAGAAAGAGGAAGTAACGGGGCCTCAGACTCCAAAGCCTACACCTTCGGAGAAATTTATTCCATTTGAGGGTATCAGGGCGACCATCAAAAAGAGACTCACCCAGGCGTGGCAGGCCCCACGTGTGGCTGAGACTGTTGAAGTGGATGCCACGAACCTTGTTCGATTCAGGGAAAAGGTAAAAAACAGATGGCCTGATGTAAAAATATCTTATAACGATATTCTTATGAAAGCTATTGCTAATGTCTTGAGGGATTATTCTTACATGAACGGCATTGTGAGAGAGGACGGGATTGAACTTGTTGATACGATAAATCTCGGCATGGCTGTTGATACGGAGAAAGGGTTGGTTTCACCGGTCATCAAGAGGGCAGATGAAAAGTCACTTGTTGAGATCGCAAGAGAAGCAAGACGACTGGCCGAGAAGGCACGCTCAGGAAAGTTGGAATTTCAGGATCTCGAAGGTGGAACTTTTTCAGTATCCAATTTAGGTGCCTACGAGCTTGATTGGTTTACACCGGTTCTAAATCCACCTCAGATAGCGATTATCGGTATCGGAGCCATAAAAGATCGTCCCGTTGTGATAAATGGTGGTCTACATGTGAGGCCAACGGTCAAACTTACACTTGTGTTTGACCACAGGGCTGTGGATGGTGCCCCTGCGGCTGCTTTCTTAAAGGGGCTAAAAGATTATCTTGAAAAATTACAGGAGTTATAATGGTTAGAGGGATTCACCATATTGCGTATATAACAGAGGATCTTGATAGAATGGCCGGGTATTTTGAGAAGATACTCGGCTTCGAATTTGTGAAAAAGCTCTTCTACGAGCCGTGGAAACTCGATATAGTACTTTTCAAATCTGGTGATCAATACATCGAGGTAATAAAACCGCTGGAGCCCGGCTCCCCTCCGTACAATTTTTTAAAGAAAAAGGGAGAGGGGCTGTACCATGTCGCATATCTTTCGGATGACATAGAGAAGGACATGGAGGAGTTTAAGAAAAAGGGGGTGAAATTCCTTGAAGATAAGCCGGCAAAGGGGGTAGCCTGGCTTATAGCCACAGCAATAAATGATGAGGGCGATATTGAGTTTCAAATCGCCCAGAACATAGATTAAAAGGAGGTTAAAACATGCGTAAAGTAATAGGTACAGTAATAGCACTTGCATTGATCGTTGGGTTTGTACCCAACGTGTTGCATGCAAAGTACAAGAAGGAGTACAAACTGAGTGTAGTTGTTGGTCCCAAGGGACCGTGGGGTGAAGCTGCTACCCGGTTTGTTGAACTCGTAAAAGAGAAGACACACGGTAGAGTTAACATTAAACCATATTTCAGTGGTCAGCTGTTTGCCGGCAAGCAGACCAATGAGTTTCTCCTCCTGAAGAGTGGTGTAGCAGATTTTGCCCTCGGCTCCACAATCAACTGGTCAACGACGGTGAAATCCCTCAATCTATTTTCACTTCCATTCTTCTTTGCTGCAGGCGATAAGGGCTACGCCCAGGTTGATGCAGTGACACATGGCAAACCGGGGAAGATGATATTTCAGCAGCTGGATAAACTTGGTGTCGTGGGTCTTGGTTGGGGTGAGAATGGCTTCAGAGAGATTACCAATAGCAAACACCCCATCAAAACTCCTGCAGACCTTAAGGGATTGAAGATAAGAGTGGTTGGCTCACCAATATTTATCGATATCTATAAGGCTCTCGGTGCAAATCCGACATCCATGAACTGGGGTGAAGCAGTCACAGCATTCAGGCAGGGAGTCGTGGACGGACAGGAAAATCCGATCAATGTCGTTATTATTCCTTACAAAGTTTATGAATTTCATAAATACATCACAATCTGGCACTATCTCATCGATCCTCTGATTATGGGTGTAAACAAAAAGGTATGGAATTCCTTCACTCCTGAGGATCAGAAGGCAATCAGGGAGGCTGCCCAAATCGCTCTCGCTGAAGAGGTGGCAAAAGCGAGATGCGGACTTGTCGGTGGAAATCTCATGGCAATCGAATATTTGAAATCCAAGGGCATGCAGGTAACAATTTTAAACGATGCGGAGAGAGCGGCATTTAAGGCCAAAACGAAGAAAGTTTACAAAAAATGGGTTCCTGTAATAGGGAAGGATCTTGTGAAGGCGGCGGAAGAGGCTATAAGTAAGGTTCAGTAAAATAAAAATGTCAGGCGGGCGCCGAAGGCGCCCACCTGACAAAACAAATTTCTTCTCTAAAGAGGCTTTAAATGAATGATAAACAGGCAAAAAGAGGCTTTGGGTACTACCTGAAGTACTTCTTCACCCACTTTGAAGAAATAATGCTCTTCATCATCCTCTCTGTACTTGTGACCCTCGCATTTGTTAACGTTATCACCAGGTACTTCATCAAGTATTCCCTCGCATTCACAGAGGAAATAGAGGTGAATTTCTTCGTATGGATGACAATGTTCGGTGCCGCCCTTGCCTTCAAAAAGAAGGCCCATCTCGGTGTCAGTTTCATAGTGAACCTCTTCCCCCCGGGTTGGAGAAAGTTTTTTCTTATCCTCTCGACCGTCCTGACTGTTGGAGTTTTCTCAGTGTTATTCTATTACAGTATCTGGCATGTTAAAAATGAGATTGAGCTTGATATCAGAACTATGGCTCTTAACATCCCTGAATGGATTTACATCGTGGGTGTCCCATTTGGTTCAATAATCATCATTATCAGGGTTATAGAATCGGCCATAAAAACCTATAAGGAGATATAGCGATGCAATTTTTACTCTTTGTCTTATTCCTGACATTGGTCGCCTTTGGGGTGCCTATAGCGATTTCATTGGCTGTTTCGGGGATTTCGTTTATTTACATATATCATCTTGGTATAGATATCCTTTCACCGAACTTCTATTCTGGAATTGCGAAGTTCCCATTACTTGCAATTCCATTCTTTGTTCTTGCAGGTGTGATTATGGATCGTGCTGGAATGGCCGAGAAAATGGTTCTATTTATGAAAAAACTGGCCGGTTTTGTAACTGGTGGGCTTGCTATTGTAACGGTACTTGTGGGAATGTTCTGGGCGGCGATTTCGGGGTCAGGTCCTGCTGACACGGCAGCCCTGAGTACAATTTTGATCCCTGGTATGAAAAAGGCTGGCTACAGGGCAGATTTTGCGGCTGCTCTTGTCGCCGCGTCAGGAAGTCTTGGAATAGTCATTCCACCGAGTATCGCACTGATTATATACGGAACCATAACCAACACATCGGTACCCGCCCTTTTTGCCGGAGGTATTATCCCTGGTATCATTGTTGGGTTTTCTTTAATGATGGCTGCCTATCTCATTTCCAAAAAGGAGGGGTATAGAAGGGAAGAATTTCCTACGTTAAAGGAAGTCCTTGTAAGTTTTAAAGAGGCCTTCTGGGCTCTGCTTGCCCCGGTTATTATCCTTGGTGGCATATACGGTGGAATATTCACTCCCACAGAAGCGGCGTCAGTTGCCGTGTTTTACGGTCTATTTGTGGGAATATTTATCTACAGGACCATTGATTTTAAAACTCTCTATCACCTCATGGTAGATGCGGCAGTTAACGCGTCTGTGATCATGATTATTGTAACATTTGCTGGAATTTTCTCCTGGACCGGTTCCACTCTGGGATTAATGGATAAAATTACGAATTTCATTTTGTCTGTGGGTAAGGAACCAATCCTCGCAATTTTTATGATAAATATTCTTCTGCTTCTTGCCGGAATGTTCCTCGATGCAATTTCAATCTACTTCATCTTCCTGCCCATTCTGCTGCCGGTTCTGGATAAATTTCATTGGAGTTATCTATGGTTTGGAGTGATAATGACGATAAACCTCGCTATCGGGCAGATAACACCACCGGTGGGCGTAAACTTATTTGTAGCAGCAAATATTGCTAAGGTGAAATTTGAAGATATATCGAAGGCGGCAATTCCATTCATTGTAGCCGCGTTTTCTGCGCTTATTCTCCTGATGTACACACCGTTTCTGACTACGTATTTACCTAAGGTCTGGGGCTTAATTAAATAACCGGACCGTTAGAGTCTCAACACCAAATTTCTGTAAGAAGATGTTTATTAAATTTATTAAAGGTGAAAATATTCTTTATTAATAGTTGTTGATCTTCTAATGTTTAAAGACACATCCCCTCCTGTCAGGCTATATGGGGTTAACTGGCGTGTGAAAGTGTGTTTTATCTGTATTACTCTTTCTTAGATTCCTCAGTAGTGGTTTTTTTCACGTCTTCGATTGTGTCTTCTACCTCGTTCGCAGCTTTTCTGAATTCTCTCATCGCCTGCCCCATACCTCTTGCAAGTTCAGGAAGTTTTTTGGCTCCGAACAGCAAGAGCACAACAAGAAATATGAGCAAAAGCTCCTGGAAACCTAAATTCATAATTTCACCTCCGAGAATAATTATATATCTGTCAGTTGAAGTGGTCAAACCCTATTTGGATGGTATTTCGTAGTAAAAATTTACCAGTTTAATGCTTTGGTCCTGAGTTTATGCCATTTTACAGGATTAATGTTGATAAGGGTAAATAGTTGTTAATTTGGCTTTTATTTATTATCTTTTGAGCCTATGGAAATACATGAAATCCTGTTGACCATTGTATTTTTCATTGTTATCGGTGGCCTCATTTATATTGACCTTGAGGTTTTGAACAAGAAGTCTCACGTAATTTCCACGGGTGAAGCAGCCCTTTATAGTTTCATGTGGATAAGTATTGCCCTGCTGTTTAATCTTGGTATTTATTTTTATATCGGAAAAGAGAAAGCTGTGGAATTCTTAACCGCCTATCTTGTTGAGGAATCCTTAAGTATCGATAACTTGTTTGTTTTTGTTGTTATTCTCTCCAAATTTGACATTCATCCTAAGTATCAACCTCGCGTTCTGAAATGGGGAATCCTTGGTGCAATTGTTTTTAGAGGAATTTTTATTGTTGCGGGGATTGAGCTGATAAAGATGTTTGAGTGGATGATTTACGTCTTTGGTCTCGTTTTGATTTATACCGGAGTTAAACTATTCTTTGAAAAGGATAAGGTGATTGATCCCTCAGAAAGCAGGGTTTTGAAATTCCTGAGGAAAAATTTTCCTGTGACTTTCAGAGATCACGAGGGGAGATTTTTTATAAAGAAGATGGGGAAAAGATTCATAACAACCATGTTCCTCGCCCTTGCCCTTATAGAGACCTCGGACATAATTTTTGCATTTGATTCTATCCCTGCGGTTATTGCTATAACCCGTGACCCTTTTATAGCTTACACCTCCAATATCTTTGCAGTTCTTGGCCTGAGATCAATTTACTTTTTAATCAGCAACCTGGTGATGATTTTCAAATTCCTGAAGTATGGAGTTGCAACAATCCTGGTTTTTGTTGGTGTCAAGATGCTGATTTCTCATTATTACGAAATTCACAATGTGATTTCACTGCTCATTATAGCTTCCATTCTTGGGCTTTCAATTTTGTTGTCTATTCTCATTCCTCAGAAGGGTAGTTCGTAGTTACTGCCGTTATAATATTTCACCGAAACATCTTTGTGAATTTATCTAAAGGTGAGGTGAGATGGAATTCTTAATAGTGTTGACCCTGCTGATAGGATTTTTCATGACATGGGGGATAGGTGCGAACGACACGGCCAATTCTATGAGCACGGCTGTTGGAGCTAAGGCGATTACACCCATGCAGGCTGTGGTGATTGCTGCGATACTCGAGTTCACTGGCTCTTATTTCTTTGGTAAACACGTCACAGAGACGATCAGAAAGGGGATAATAAATCCTCAGGTGATCAATAACGCGACGGTTGTAATTTACGGTTCTCTTGCTGCCCTTCTGAGTGCCGGTGTGTGGCTACTGATTGCGAGTTATTATGGACTTCCTGTTTCTACAACCCACTCGATCATAGGTGGAATTGTCGGGTATGGTCTGATCTACGCCGGACCGAAAATTGTCAACTGGCATAAGCTTTTTTACGTGGTTTTAAGCTGGATTGTGTCGCCCATTCTTGGTGGACTCGTGGGGTTTGCTGTTTTCTGGCTAATAAGGTATTCGATTCTGAATACGGATAAACCCTTTGAAAACGCAAAAAAATGGGCACCTTTCTGGATTTCGCTTGCATTTTTTATCGTGGGAATGACTTTTTATATCAAAACGGTCCACGGTAAGGATATCCTTAAAGCTGGCTTATTCGGAATTGCGTTTGCCACTGTTGCATTCCTGGTCTCTAAGATCTGGATGCACGTGCATAAAGATTCGGCCGATGAATACAGGGCCGTTGAGAATATTTTTAAACGTGTTCAGGTTTTGACATCCTGCTATGTTGCTCTTGCCCACGGTGCTAACGACGTAGCCAATGCAATTGGTCCAGTGGCAGCTGTTTACACTGCCATCAAAGGTGGTCTTTCAGGTTTTATGGTGCCCGTACCCAAGTGGATCCTTGCCTACGGAGGAATTGGGATAGCTGTCGGTGTCACAACCTATGGATACAGGGTGATGAGAACCGTCGGCTCAAGAATAACCGAGCTCACAAACACGCGTGGATTCAGCATCGACTTTGCAGCGGCCTCAGTCGTTCTTGTTGCCTCAAGACTGGGATTACCCATTTCAACCACACACACGGTAGTAGGAGCTGTTGTAGGGGTGGGACTTGCCCGTGGACTCAACGCCATAAACAAAGGGGTCCTGAGAGATATTGTTATTTCCTGGTTTGTTACTGTCCCTGTTGCTGCCATAATGGCAGCTGTATTCTTTAAAATATTCATGCACATTTTATAGGAGGTGGAACTATGCCTTTCTGGTTAAAGATTTTCTCTAAAAGTCCGTTTAAACCCATGATTGAGCATGGGAAAATTGTCAAAGAAACCGTTGAGACACTTGAGCTTGCCGTTGTTGAATGGTATAAGCAAAATTACGATGAGATGGAAAAACTCTGTGGCCGTGTGGATCAACTCGAAAAGGAAGCCGATAAAATTAAAGAATCCATCAGAGATTCCCTGAGTCACAGAATAATGATGCCGGTTAGCCGAAACGACGTTTTGCTCTACCTCTACTATCAGGACAAGATTGCAGATACAGCCCAGGATGTGGCAAAATGGCTCCCTCTCCGCAAACACAAGGATCTCCTGCCTGAAGAATTGAGAAAGATTATCCTTGAGATGGCAAAAGAAAGTATTGATGCAGTAAGAGGAGTATATGACGGTATAGCTCAACTCGACATTGTACTCGAGAGTGGGTTCAACGAACAGGAAATAGAGAAGGAATATGAGATTATTAAAAAGGTTGAGATGGTTGAGAGCAAAATAGACAAATATGTGAGCTACATCCTGAATTATGTTTTTCAGCACGACGATGAAATGAAGTATTCAGAGGCGATTTATATCCTCAGCCTGTCAAGGTTACTGAGTTCTATTTCTGATAAGGCGAAAGATTCTGTCGAAAGAATCAGACAAATGCTCGCCAGATCTTAATGATTACGAAGATAACCAAAATACTTGCGAAAGCAAGGATCACTAAAGTCAAATAGTCGAACGGGGCTCCTCCTGAACTGGATAAGTTAATCTTCGAGAGGGGTTCTATGTACTTGTTTTCCGAGCTTGACAGGTTTATCTTTGTTCCGACGAGAAAAGCTGCCGATTGCTTCGATTTGAAGATTGACGCAATTCTTTGAATCTGCTCTCTATCGACTCCGTGAAGGATAAGAAATGTTCTGTAAACACTTTTTGAAGGATAAACCAACTCCTCGATGTATGTCGAAGAATCTGCCGGGCTCACGATGTCGAAGTCGTGACCAATTAAAACCAGGTTGCGGTTAGATGCGAGTTTCTGGGAACTGTCGGCAGTGGAGAGAATCAGATCCCCATTTATAACTCCTGTGAGACCTATAAATCTCGAGAATATAATTGCAAGGTAGAACCTATCCAGACTCATGTGATCAAGCACTATAGCTGTTTTCAATCTTCCGTATGTTGCTCCAAATGGAAAAGCGAAGTGTGTTAAATGCTTGAGATCAGGGAGTGATGCGTTCCAGGTCCTTTTTATCTCAATCCGTGAGTCATTATTGATCTTAATATAAGGCTCAACATCAGGGGTGAGCCCTTTAAGCTTTGCGGTGATTATCAATTCATTCTCCTCTCTTAGCAAATTCGATGGAATATCAAGAATAACATCTTGACTCAATTGCTCTATGGTGTATCGACCTATTTCGTTTTTGTTAAAATAAACGATCACATTTGATGAGAAAGTATCAAGGTATTTGTTTGGTTTAAATTTAAGGATGATCCTGTTTGACGAAGGAGAAAAATGGGTTCCGGGCAGGAAGTTAATCCTTAATGTCGTGTCGACTTCAAATCCTTTTAAAACGATATCATCCCATCCCAGATCTCCAAATGTAAAGTTCCCCTGAGGTGGAGCAACCCATTTCATTTTGAAGAAGTCACCGGTTTGGCCCTTAAGTATTGAATAATTACGGATTTTAGAATAATGTTCAGATACCAGAGCTGACAGAGCTTTTTTCACACCGTTTGGGCTGTTGCTGGAGACAATAATAACGGGCAGTCCCCTATTGTTGTACAGGAAAACCAATAAGCCGTTGTTTCCAGAAATGTTTTCGCCTTTTATCGATTTCCAGATGAGTTTCCCACGTCCATCCCTGACGATAGTTAATCCAGCTGATTCCCTCAATTTATCCACCAATCCTGTCAGGTATGGCTGATCCATTGGAGTTCCAATAATTACAACTCCACCTTCATCTATTGTGGCGGGATTAGCCGTTACTGAAATTTTCACACTGTCCCCATACAAAAAGCCTATCGCCTGGGAAAAGAGAGACATGGATGTAAGAAGTTTTATATTTTTGCTGTCAGGATAGATTAGATAAACTTTACCGTGTGATTCCTCGATAAACTCGTCTAAATTTTTAAAAATATCCGATTTTGAGCCTGTAACACGTGCTTTCACCCAGATGGAATCCAGCTCGATTAGATCTCTAACGGTGTTAATCCCTTCTGAATTCAGGAAAAATTCGAGTCTGTTGTACTTGGAAAGCCATGTTGATGAAAACGGTGCCATAAGGTAGCCGGTGGTATCTTTCACCTTGAAATTCGAAATTACGTGATAATTCAACGATACTTTGAGATTTAAAGGAAATGTATTCTCACGTGTTAGAACACGGTACTTGATTCTTAAGACTGCTTCTCCGGGACCAATCATGTTTATAAAAGGTATCCTGAACATCTGGGTGTATCGATCAGAGGGAGATTTTAGGATCACCGGTACCCGAATTCCTACTTCCGCATCTTTTATCCACCTGTACCCTGCCATTAGCGGCAGGATTATCAGAAAGGCAAAAAGAAACCTCTTCATTAATTATAGTTTAACGTAAAGCCTGGTACTTACCAAATGAGGAAAAAGTTTACTTAATAGAGTCAATTATAAACTTGAGATAGCCGGGCATGGCTTTCGGATCCTGTGCTGTGAACAAATTGCCATCCCTTTCAAATGGAGCCCCTGTGTAGTTACCACCAGCATTTTTTATGTCGTCTTTTATTGCAAAATAGCCTGTAACCTTCTTGTCTTTGATAATCCCTGCGGAGATGAGCACCCATGGACCGTGGCAGATTGTACATACCGGCTTTCCCAGTTCATACATTCTTCTTACAAATGTGAGAATTTTTTCGTTACGCCTCAATCTATCCGGTGCATATCCTCCTGGAATGAACACAATATCAAACTCGTTTTCCATACCTTCTCTTATGGCCACGTTTGATCTAAATTTCAAACCATTTTTACCCCTGTATTCACGGACATCAGGAGCAACGACTGTAACTTCCCAGCCTTCTTCCTGGAATCTGTAAAATGGATACATGAATTCGGATTCTTCTACATAATCCTCAAGAAGAATGGCAACTTTCTTCATGGTTTCACCTCCTAAAAGATGTAAGTTTTCTTACGTTTTTTCTTGATTCTATTGGATTTTTTCTGACCCTTGATCTCAAAAAGAGCGTCTCTATAGAGTGCTGCCTTCTCAAAATCGAGGAGTGATGCAGCGATTTTCATTCTTCTCTCAAGCTCCTCGATGAGTTCAAATTTGCCAAGTGTTTTCTTTAGATTTTCAATTTCTCCCTTGACCTCGTCCTCCTCACGCGTAAGTATTCTCTCGTCTGCAACTTTTGTAGTCTGGAGAACCTGATCCACGGATTTCTTGATAGTTTTTGGAGTAATCCCGTGCTTTTTATTGTACTCCATCTGTAGTTTTCGACGTCTTTCGGTTTCTTCTATGGCCTTTTTCATAGCTGGTGTGATATTGTCTGCATACATGATGACTTCTCCGGCAGCGTTCCTTGCTGCCCTCCCGGCGATCTGAATAAGAGAAGTCTCTGATCTCAAAAAACCGGTTTTATCGGCATCAGTTATTATTACAAGTGATACTTCTGGTAAATCGAGCCCTTCACGAAGCAGGTTGACACCGACAAGGACATCAAATTTACCGAGTCTCAACTCCCTTAAAATTTCCACTCTTTCTATGGCATCTATCTCTGAATGCAGGTATTTTACGCGGAATCCCATCTTTAGAAGGTAATCTGCAAGGTCCTCAGCCATTCTTTTTGTAAGGGTTGTGATCAACACCCTCTCTTTCTTTTCCACCCTTATGGAGATTTCATCAATAATGTCATCTATCTGATGTTTTGTGGGTTTTACCGTTATTTTGGGATCTACGAGTCCGGTGGGGCGTATGATTTGTTCCACTATGAGGCCCCCCGATTTTTTGATTTCGTACGGTCCGGGAGTGGCAGACATGAAGATAACTTTGTCCCACATTTCCTCGAGTTCACTGAATTTTAGAGGTCTATTGTCAAGCGCGGATGGAAGTCTGAAACCGTATTCCACGAGGGTAAGCTTTCTTGAGCGATCTCCATTGTACATTCCCATAAGCTGAGGAACGGTTACATGGGATTCGTCAATAATCATTAGAAAGTCGTCTGGAAAGTAGTCGATGAGTGTCCAAGGTCTCTGGCCGGGCTTTCTGCCTGATAGATGCCTGGAGTAGTTTTCCACCCCCTGGCAATAACCTATTTCACGGAGCATCTCTAAATCAAATCTTGTTCTTTGCTCAAGTCGCTGAGCTTCAAGAAACTTTCCCTGTATCCGAAGTTCTTTTAATCTCTCCTCAAGCTCTTTCTCAATCGATTTGATTGCCATTTCTATCTTGTCCCTTGTGGTTACCCAGTGACCTGCCGGATAAATCGCAATTTTCTCCCTTTCCTCCAGAATTTCATCAGTCAGAGGATGAATTACTTCAATAGAATCTACTTCATCCCCGAAAAATTCTATCCTGACTATGTTTTCTTCGTAGGCCGGGATAAGCTCTACCACGTCTCCCCTGACCCTGAATGTACCCCTCTGTAGATCATAATCGTTCCGTGTGTACTGGATTTCTACCAGTCTTCTCAAGAAATCATCCCTATCAAGTTCTTCTCCTCTCTCTACGAGAATGAACAATTTTTTGACGTCCTCGGGATCACCGAGTCCATAAATTGCTGAGACAGAGGCAACGATTATCACGTCTTCTCTCTCCATGAGAGATGCAGTGGCCCGAAGTCTCATTCTTTCAATATCATCGTTTATGGAAGATTCCTTCTCAATATAAGTGTCTGTTTCAGGAATATAGGCCTCTGGTTGGTAATAATCATAGTAGGAGATAAAGTATTCGACAGCGTTTTCAGGGAAGAGCTGCTTAAATTCTCCATATAGCTGGGCTGCAAGGGTTTTATTGTGCGAGATCACAAGTGTTGGACGACCTATCTCCGCAATGACATTTGCAATTGTAAATGTCTTACCGCTGCCAGTCACACCCATTAGGACCTGAAATTTGTGTCCCTTTTTGAAGTTTTCAACAAGTTCACGTATAGCCTTTGGCTGGTCTCCTGTAGGCTTGTATGGAGACACTAACTTAAATTTTGCCATGATAGTTTAAGTTAAGAGAATCATATCCCCGTGTCAATCCATCAAAAATTTTACGTATGACAATATTTTCAATCTTTTTAATTTTAGATAAAAGTCAATTGTGATAGTTGATGATTTTGCAAAGTTTCAATAAAATTTAATTAATATAGAATTTCTTTCACAAGGAGGTAAAAACGATGAAGCTCAAGAATAAATTGGCTGAACTTGTCCCTCAGTGGAGGGCCGAGATCACCGAGATCAGGAAAAAGTACGGAAACAAGAAGTTAATGGATGACACCGTGGGGCACGCCTACGGTGGTATGAGGGGTCTCAAGGCTCTGGTTTGTGATACTTCTGAAGTTTTCCCCATGGAGGGTGTTAAATTTAGAGGCTACACCATTCCAGAGGTTAGGAAGTTACTCCCAAAGGCAAAACCCGACGGTGAGCCTCTTCCAGAGGGAATTTGGTACCTCCTCCTCACAGGAGAGATTCCCACAGAAGAGGATGTAAAGGAGATTACAGAAGAATTTCACAAGAGGGCAGAGGTCCCCGATTATGTTTTCAAAACCATTGATTCCCTCCCAAAAGAAACCCACCCGATGGTACAGTTCTCCATTGGAATTCTCGCCAATGAAAACGATTCTATTTTCCGTAAAAGATACGAAGAAGGAATGAAGAAGACTGAATACTGGGATGCCACTTTTGAGGATGGTTTGACCCTGCTCGCGAGGCTTCCGGTAATCGCTGCCTATATTTACAGACGCACATATAAGGGTGATACAAAGCTGGATTACAGAAAAGACCTTGACTGGGCTGCCAACTTTGCCCACATGCTCGGCATCGATAACGAAGAATTTTACGAGCTTTTGAGACTATACCTCGTACTTCATGCTGACCATGAGGGTGGGAATGTTAGTGCGCACACCAATCTGGTTGTAAATTCAGCACTCTCAGACCTTTTCTATTCAGTTTCAGCGGCGATGAACGGTCTCGCCGGTCCACTTCATGGACTTGCCAACCAGGAAACACTCCGCTGGATTCAGGCTTTGAGGAACAAATTTGGTGGGACACCTACAAAAGAACAGCTTGAGCAGTTCGTCTGGGACACTCTGAACAGTGGTCAGGTTATTCCAGGATATGGTCATGCTGTTTTGAGAGTGACAGACCCAAGATACACTGCAGAAAGAGAGTTCGCCCTCAAATACATGCCAGATGACGAACTCTTTAAGATTGTGAGCCTCCTCTATGAGGTGGTGCCTCCAATTCTGAAGCAGCTTGGAAAGGTTAAGGATCCCTGGCCAAATGTAGACGCACATTCCGGTGTCCTTCTCTGGCACTACGGTGTGCAGGAATATGACTTCTACACCGTGTTCTTTGGTGTTTCAAGAACACTCGGACTCACTGCACAGGCGATCATAACGAGGGCTTACGGTCTGCCAATCGAGAGGCCAAAGTCCATCACAACGAGATGGCTCAAAGAGAATCTCGACAAGCTGCCTGACGCAGAGGCATAAGGTAGAAAGGAAGAATTTTTTAAGCGATGGGGGGCCGCCCTTCGGGCGGCCCCCCATCTTTAAATTTAAATACCTGAAGGTCGGACGTGCGGCAGGATTCATCCACCAGATTCAAAACTCCCCCTTCTGAAGATGGGAGAATCAAAGGGAGATGATCACCTCCAAACAATGATTCTACCTGTTTTCCATCTCACAGAGTAACCTTTAAAGACGGTAGATAGTTTCTCAACAATGTAGGGTTCAAAATCTTTCCTTTGGGTTTTATAAAAAACAAGGGAATTTTTAGGTACTATGATTATTTCTCTATCCTGGCTGAGTAAATGTAGGCGATGCCCAGGGATAGTCGGGTTGCCCTGAAATTTGTGAACCCGTGTTTTGAAAGAAGGCTTTTCATGTCTTTTGGTGTGAGGAATGCCCTTATGGAAACAGCCAATTCTCTGTAGTCCTCTTTAACTCCAGCTATGATCCCTCCAACAAGGGGCATGATGTGGCGAAGATATATCCAGTAGAAAAAACCGAAAAGATTCTTCTCTGGAGGTGCAAATTCGAGGATGAAAACCCTTCCCCCAGGTCTTAAAGCCCTTGCAATTTCAGCAACAGCCCTGTCGTAATCGGGCAGGTTGCGGAGACCAAAACCAATGGTTATTACATCCACAGAATTATCCTTCACTGCAAGCTCCAGAGCATCTCCGAGAATCAAGGGAATTTCAAGCCCTCTCTCTTTAAATTTCTTTATTGCAACTTCTAACATCTCGGGAGAAATGTCATATCCGATAACAGTAGAGCCTGAGTTTTTCTTGATCTCAATGGCAATGTCACCTGTGCCTGTGCAGATATCGAGTACAGTTTCCCTTTTAGGATTTATCAATTTCAGCAATTTTTTCCGCCACAAGACATCGATGTACAGGCTAAAGAAGTGGTTCAGAAAGTCGTACTTCTCAGCTATTTTTTTATAAATTTGCTCAGCGTTGTTGACCATAACAGAGCAAAAATTATATTGTATCGAATATCAAAAGACTATTTTGGGGGAATTTTATTCGAATCGTCTTCATCTAACTCGTATTTAACGATAAAGACACCGACGTTTGCCTCTTTAACATCGGAGATTCTGAAATTTTCCCCGGTATTGTCTTTTAGATAGTAGAGGTAATCGATGAAATTTTCGTCGTAGCAGCAGTAAAAGTCTGCTCCTGTACCTTCAAATTTGACGATGAGTTCATTCTGGGAATTTTTAACTGTTCTGGCTCTACATTCGGGAGCACGGTAAAGGTTGAATTTTCTTGTTATGGATTTCAGAGTTTTGGGATTCATGAAGCTTATGTGGGGCGAGGCCCTTCGGGCCTCGCCCCTTAAATTCCTAAACCAGTCCTAATTCCTTATGCTTTTCTAAAATTTTATCTGCAAGTTCATCCAGCTTCTTGAAATCCTCAGCGCGAGGATTTCCTTTGACAACAACCGGTTCAAGGATTTCGGGCTTGATCTGAGTCAAGAGCGCTTTCATCTGGTCAAGCATTCTGCCGCCCCAGCCGTAGGACCCAATAAAGGTGGCGAACTTGATCTTGGGCTTCAATGCGTTGACGAGGAAAACTCCATAAATGGCCGCAGGGTGGGCCCCAGCCAGCACCATAGGGGTGCCAACTACAAGGGTTGCTGCATCAACGAGTGCAATCGAGAGCTGACCAAGATCAGCCTTTGTTAGGTTGAAAGGCTTCACGTGGATGTCCCGTTTTACCAGGGCATCTATAAGATGGCAGACCATTCTCTTTGTGCTACCGTGCATGGATACATAGGGGAGGATGACGGTATTTGTTACCTGACTTTCGTCAATCCAGTTCTTGTAGGCGTTGATAATAAATTCTGGTTTGAGGTAAATTGGACCGTGGCTTGGCGCGATTATTTCGATCTCTTTCTGCTCCAATTTAGCGATATTCTTTGCGATCTGACGACGGAAGGGCATCATGATCTCAGCGTAGTACCTTTTGGCCTCTTCCAGTACCACGGGGTCCTCCTCAATGAGCATGTTTGTCGTTGCGAGGTGTGAGCCGAAGAAATCGCAGGTAAAAGCTATTTTATCCTCTACGAGATAAGTTGTCATAGTTTCTGGCCAGTGAACCCAAGGGGTCATAATGAATTCGAGAGTTTTGTCTCCCAGTGATATTTTATCTCCTTCGTTTACGACGATGAATTTATCTTCTGGGATGTGAAGAAGGTACATAAGGAATGATTTGCACTTGGCATTTGTAACCACTCTGGCCTCCGGGTAGAGCTTCAGGATCTCAGGTATACCACCGGAATGGTCCTGCTCGGCATGGCTTGAGATGACGTAATCGATTTTTTCAACGTTCAGGTGCTTCAGGTTTGCGAGTAGCTGCTCCATTGTCTCAGGGTCAACCGTGTCTATAAGTGCGGTTTTTTCAGAACCTCTGATGAGGTAAGCGTTGTAGGATGTACCGTGTGGTAGAGGAATCAATTCATCAAAAATTTCCCTATCCCAGTGAATGGCACCAACTTCATATACGTTGTCTTTAACTTTAAAAATTGCCATTTTTACTCCTCCAATGGTTCAAATTCTTCTTTTTCAGCGCCACAGAGAGGACATGTCCAATCGTCGGGTAATTCTTCAAATGGTGTACCCGGGGCAATGCCATTTTCAGGATCACCCTTCTCGGGGTCATAGACATAACCACATACTGAGCATCTATACTTTTTCATGATGATCTCCTTTTGGTAGGTGAAAGGGTGGTTTAAAAAAGTTAGCAGGGGGCGCCGCCTTCGGCGGCGCCCCCTGCTAACAAACTTTATTCCACTTTCAGCTCTGCCGTGCCACCCCAGAGCCCATGAATGTTGCAGAATGAGAATGCGTAAAAGGTTCCTGGTTTCTCCGTTTTAAACGCAAATGATACGACCGGCTCTGCATAAACAGTACTCGTGTTTGGACCCTCGATTGAAGCACCATGTGCACTGAATTCAAATCTTCCCACATGTAGAGGATTTTTCATACCTTCTGGTAAAAAGAATACCTCGATGTACTCGATATGATGTTCGGTGGTATTCGGATGTGGAATCTCTTTACCGACAGAGACTGTTATCATTACCTTTTCGCCCTTCTTAACCTTCTCAGGTAAATCAAATACCGGAGCATGCTTTTCATTTTTCCAATCAGCGGTCTGAATTAATTCCTGTAAAGTCTTCATATCCCTACCTCCTTTTTGACTAATTATAATTGGAATAATTCAAAATTACCACCCTTCAGGTAGTAAATACGTACCAATATCCGGACATTTGACGGAACACGGGGTATGAGATACACTTCAGTGCCATGAAGAAGTTAAGATTTCTACTAATACTTTCATTGTCTTGTTTGTACGGTATTAAAAACCACCCTACGAATCTGGTCATCTCAAGGATTGTGAATACACCTGTAACTTATCCAATTAGATTTGTATTTCTTGGAGATTCAAGGAAGTCATTTAACAGCTGGGCTCCCGATGCTGACAGTATCTTTAAAATAGCGCGCGAGCAGATAGATAGGTTGCATCCCCTATTTGTGGTGCATGGAGGTGATTTTGTTCAACATGGTTACAGAAACGAGTATTTTCACTTTGTGGCAACAATTGATTCTTCTGAAACTAATTTTCTGACAGTGCGAGGTAATCACGAACTTTATGCAGATGAAGGACCTTTTATGTACGATTCAATTTTCGGTAACCCAGATTATTCTTTCGATTATGGGAGATTCAGGTTTATTGTGCTTGCAGATTGTCAGCAGGATTCTGACACTAATCAGTACGGCCATTACATAAATTACCTGGTTTCAACAGAACAGTTGGAATGGCTCGATTCATTACTGGCAGATGCCCGGTCACGTGGCCTAATCAGTTTTGTGTTTGCCCATGTACCACCTTATCAGCCCGGGCATGATACGACCTACTGCCTTGGATATTCCTATTACCGGCCCTACCCCAATTACGCGAGGAGTCATACCCGACAGTTTACAGATATGCTTGCCAGCTACCAGGTCCCCATAGCTTTCTTCTCTCATCATCACTTTTACGATAGACACGAATATCAGGGCGTATGGTATGTAATCAGTGGAGGGGCAGGGGCACCATTGTATGGTTCTCTTTCACCCCCACCTTACGGATGCTCATGCTACCATTTTATACTGTTTGAGCTCGATTCTTCTGGTATTATCAGGGCGAAATTCTACAGAATTGGAGAGGAGAATCCAGATACATTTTACAACTTTACAGTTGTACCCACCTCTATTGAAGAGAAGTGTGAATTGGATAAATCGATGCTCGCTCTTATGGTAAAAAGCGGAGAATCTTTCAGATGGAGTGGCAGCATTTACACTATTAATGGGAGGAGGGTTATTTCTACCGACAAAATTCTTAGGGTTTTTATAAAAAAACCTGGAATTTATTTTGGTGTAAGCCAGGGGCGAGTGCAGAAAATTATAGTTATTCCAAAATAAGTTTGATATGTTGCGAGATCCCATGTTTTGATAATAAAATTCAGATTCAAATAGTGAAGGAGAGATGAGGTAAGTGGAAAGTTTGAAAGAAGTTAGCAAGTAGCATTAAAATAAAGCTCATAGGAGGAAAGATATGGCGAGTGAAATCGAGATTTTAAAGAGGGTTATAGCCACTGACTGTGGTAGTACCACAACCAAGGCAATCTTAATCGGGAAAAAAGAGGATAGTTATCGTTTGATTGCGAGAGGGGAGGCGCCGACAACGGTGGAGGCGCCATTTGAGGATGTTACGCGCGGAGTTTTGAATGCTTTCAGAGAAGTTGAGGAGCTGACGGGAATAAAAATTCTTGATGGTGAGAAGATAGTTAAGCCTGCGGAAGAAAATGAGGGAGTGGATGCCTACGTTTCTACATCATCGGCAGGCGGTGGTCTCCAGATGCTTGTGGCAGGAGTGGTTAAAAGTATGACAGCGGAAAGTGCAGCTCGTGCAGCTCTTGGTGCAGGTGCTATTGTTATGGAAGTGATTGCTTCTAATGATGGTAGAATGCCACATGAGAGAGTGGAATTGATCAGGAGATTGAGACCAGATATGATCCTCCTTGCTGGTGGTGTTGATGGTGGAACCAAGAAACACGTGATAGAGCTTGCAGAGCTTATTGCTGCAGCTGAACCACGTCCAAGATTCGGAGTTGGATATAAACTCCCTGTAATATATGCAGGGAATAAAGATGCAAGAGAAGACATTCAAAAGATTCTCGGTGATAAAGTAGCACTTTATATAGTTGATAACATCCGCCCTGTGCTCGAAAGAGAGAATCTCCGTCCAGCGAGGGACAAGATTCATGAGTTGTTTATGGAGCATGTAATGCAACACGCTCCAGGATACAAGAAGCTTATGAGTTGGACGGATGTTCCTATTATGCCCACACCGGGTGCTGTGGGATTGCTTGTGGAAAAAGTCGCACGCAAAAACAATATCGAGGTTCTTGGTGTTGATATTGGTGGTGCAACTACTGACGTGTTTTCGGTTTTTCAAGGCGTCTTCAACAGAACAGTATCCGCCAATCTCGGTATGAGCTATTCGATTTCGAACGTGATGGTAGAAGCCGGGATAAAGAATATTCTCCGCTGGGTTCCATTCCACATCGAGGAGTCCGATTTGAGGAATAGGATTAGAAATAAGATGATCAGACCCACGACAATTCCACAAACCCTTGAGGAACTGATAATTGAGCAGGCCATCGCGAGGGAGGCGCTGAGGCTTGCGTTCCAGCATCACAAGGCAATGGCTGTTGGGCTCAAAGGAGTGCAGCAGCAAAGAACTATTTCCGATGCGTTTGCTCAGACTATGACCGGTGAGACACTCGTTAACATGATGACACTTGCACTTATCATTGGATCAGGTGGCGTTCTCTCCCATGCTCCAAGACGGCAGCAGGCGGCATTGATGATGCTTGATGCCTTCCAGCCCGAAGGAGTTACCATGCTGACGGTGGACTCCATCTTCATGATGCCTCATCTTGGTGTGCTCTCTACAGTTCATGAAGAGGCTGCAACTGAGGTGTTTGACCGTGATTGCCTGATCCGGCTTGGTAGTTCCATATCACCAAGGGGTATTGATAAGGATGGGAAACCATGTGTTAAGATCCAGCTTGAACTCCCGAGGGGCGAAAGAAAGAAGTTGACGGTCAACTTCGGTGACCTTGTTAAAGTACCTCTTGGAATTGGTGAGAAGGCGAAGGCTATTATTGAGCCCACGAAAAACTTCGATGTTGGTGCCGGAAAAGGAAAGGTAAGTGAAGTTGAAGTTGAGGGTGGAGTGGTGGGCTTGATCATTGATTGTCGTGGAAGACCATTGCAGATTCCTGAAGATCCAAAGGCAAGGGTTGAAAAATTATCCAGATGGATTAAGGCCCTTGATGTTTATCCTCAGGAGAAGTATCGGAAGCTCATAGAGAAGTGGGCTTAAATTAGTTTACTTCTCTTTTATCAAAAAACTTGACATCCTCCACTCAGGGATTATATAAATATTAGTGCGACAAAAATAAAAACTCCTGAAGGGGGGATGAAGTATGATAAAAGAAATCGGGCCAAATGAGCCTGTGTATGTAATTAGTGTGGCAGCAAGGCTTGTAGGTTTGCATGTACAAACATTAAGGTTGTATGAAAAGAAGGGGCTTGTTGTGCCAAAGAGAACAGACAAGAAGACAAGATTGTACTCTTTGAATGACCTTAAAAAACTTAAATTGATAAAATATTTAACACATGAGAAAGGTTTGAACCTTGCTGGAGTAAAAATGGTCCTTGAGATGACCGTTGATATAGACAAAGCCCTGGAGGAATTCGAAAAAGATGGGTCTTTATAATATTGATGAAAAGTCACTTGAAATCTATTTTAGAGAGATTGCTGACTCTCCAACTCTCACACCAGAGGAGGAGAGGGAGCTTATTATTCGTGCCCAGAAGGGTGATAAAGAGGCGATAGAGAAGTTAATTTACTCACATTTAAAGTTTGTTGTCAGCATAGCGAGGCATTACCAGGGGTATGGTGTGCCTCTTGCAGACCTTATTAATGAAGGTAATCTTGGCCTTCTGAGGGCGTTGAAGAGGTTTGACCCCAACAGGAAGGTGAGGTTTCTCTCTTACGCAATCTGGTGGATTCGTCAGGCCATCATGAAGGCCCTCAATGAGCAGTCCAGATTGATCAAAATTTCTGGTGAGCAACGTGCGAAAATGAAAAAAATCCGTGAGGCTCAGATTGATCTGCTACAGGAAAAGGGAGTAGAGCCTACTTTTGAAGAGATCTCAGAGGAGATTGGCCTTCCACTCGAAGAAGTGAAAAAGTCCTACAACATGATTACCTCGGAAGTTTCCCTTGATTCACCGGTTTACCCTGACAATGAGAAGCAGACTCTTGTGGATATCGTGAATCAAGATGCTCTACCTTCGCCAGAGGAGGCCTATGAGGAGGTTGAGCTTGTTGAAAGGTTGAAAGAGGCGATGAAAGATTTACGTCCGAGGGACAAGCTAATACTGGAAATGTACTACGGTCTTGATGATGGTAGGCCCAAGACACTCGAAGAGATAGGAAAGCAGTTGGGTATATCTCGAGAGAGAGTTAGGCAGCTTAAAGAGCGTGCCCTGAAAACTCTGAAGCAAAAGCATGGTGAACTTCTCAAAAACCTGATATGATGTATATTCGCGAGGACATGCTCATAGAGAAACTGAAGGGATTTTACAGACCCCATCCGAGGATTGTAAACGGCTTCGGTGACGATACCATCATAATGAGAGAAATTCCCACCCAAAATATTGTCCTCAGTGTGGATGCCACGATTGAAGGGAGACATTTTTACCCGGATATTTTACCCTACGAACTGGTTGGTCACAGGGCCCTTGCTGGTGCTCTTTCTGATCTTGCCGTTGTTGGTGCTACACCCCTTACGTTTCTTGTCAACCTTGAGATACCCAAGAAGTTCCCTGAGAACAATGTGTTAAGAATTTATAAAGGGTTTGAAGAGTTGAGTAAAAAGTTTTGTATATCCCCCTCGGGTGGTAACATCACGGCTTCGGAGCGTGTTGGGATCATAATAACAGTTGTGGGAGAGATTCCGCGTGATCGGTCAATCACTCGTAGTGGGGCAGAACCCGGAGATAAAGTGGTGGTAACAGGTGAACTCGGAAGAGTTAGGACAGCCCTGAATATCATCAATAGACACGATGTCAAGAGACAGATTCCTTCAGATCAACTCGAGGAAATCCTTGAGAAATTTTACAAACCCTTTCCAAAGATTAATTTTATGAAAAAATTGCTTCTCGATGTGAAAATTAATGCCTCTATAGATATTTCTGACGGTTTGGGAGCTGATCTTTCAAGAATTGCGAGGAGCTCCGAGGTTGAAATTGTAATTTATGAAAGAAAACTTCCGTTTAAACCTTATCTAAAAGATGTTGCGAGACTGATTGGCACTCCTCTCTTCCAGCTTGTCGTTGGCAGTGGAGAGGAGTACGAAATGGCCTTTACATTAAATGAGGAAGAATTTGAAAAGCTTAAAAGACTGGGCTATGAAGTCACGGAAATTGGTGAGGTGACCCATTCTCCACATGTAGGTGTGCGGCTTGTGAAAGAGGACGGAAGCGAG
>JALSOD010000292.1 GCA_026986655.1 Caldifarciminota bacterium
GTTGTACCCTTTAGAAAATTTTCTCCCCCTTCGTAAGGAATACCAATAAGATCAATCATTGAGTTTTTCTTTTATAAAATTTGGCAGTGCGAAAGATGCTTTTAGAATTTCTTCGTTAAAATATTTGAGCCCTGCAGGGGATTTCCTGACCTTATCCCTGTAATCAGTATCAGATGCAAAAAGGAAACTCCAGGTACCGTCAGGATAACCAGGTATTGGAGCAAGGTAAGGTCTAACAAATTTGAAGCTATGTTTTAATTTGTCAAAAAGATCCTTGATTATATCAAGCCTTGTGAATGGAGATTCGCTCTGGAAAACCGTTATTCCACCATTTTTGAGAGTTCTCTTCAAATTTTTGATGAATTCTTCACTGTAAAGTACCGTTGCTGGACCGATTGGATCTGATGAATCCACGAAAACCAGGTCAAATTGGGGCTCCTTGGTCTCTTTTACAAATTCGACTCCATCCAGAAATTTTAATTCTATTCGGGGATCGTCAAAGCTTGTTGAGAGTTCAGGTAGGAATTCCCTTGAAGCTTTGACTACTTCTTCGTCAATCTCACAGAGAACGGCACGTTGGACTTCGTTATATTTTAGCACCTCACGGGCTGTCCCGCCATCACCACCGCCTATTATTAAAATTTGCCCGGGCTCTGGATGCAGTATCATGGCAGGGTGAACGAGCATTTCGTGATAGACAAATTCGTCAAGTTCAGTCGTCATGACGAGGCCGTCAAGAAGTAACACTTTTCCGAAGACAGGGGATTCCACAATATCGATTTGCTGGAATCTGGACTTTTTCTGAAAAAGGATCTTCGTAATTCGGAAAAAAAGTCCGTGGTGTCTGGAATGGTATTCTTTAAACCAGAACTCGTGGTTCACCACAGTGCGACTCCGGCAAAGACGGTAGTTGGCCCTTTAACAATGGTGGAGACCACTTTAGATTTTATTTCCAGAACTTTCACTCCACGGAGTTCCAGGGCCTCTCGTGCCATAGCTTCCACCTTCTCTTTAGCTTCATCTTCAGGAAGTGCTCCAGAGTATTCCATTATGACTCCAACACCTCTATCAGGTATCCCAACGGCGATTGCAGCGGTGATTCGCTTCCCATCTTCAAAATCGCTGACAGCACCATAGGCGATCGGTAGGAGAGAACCTTCGGGTAGCTCAACTTTTGGAGCCTCCTTAAATCCTTCTGGAAGTATGCTTGAAACCTTCAGGAGATTGTAGTTTCCAACACCAGCATCGAGTAGAGCAGCGTCAAAAGACGTTAATAGGGTTTTTGCCCTTCCTTTGCCTGCGCAGATAAAATACTTACCCTCAGGCAGTCCAGATATACGGGTTTTCATCGGTGAGGATTCTCCCTTCAGGTATTTTTTCATCCAGGTATCGTGGTAAGTGAAAAAGTCCCCTGTGATACCTGGGGAGATAGAATTTCAGGTTTTCCACCCCTCTGTACTTTAATCTTTCTTCAAGAATTTCTTCCCGGATGTTCCCCGGGTCCTGCGATTTTGATGCTACGGTAAAGGCCCATAGCATCTGGAATGATTCTATGTAGACCACATAAACCCTCACAAAATTGAACAACTGTGCGAGGGTTTTGTGTATTGATGCAGCAAGATCGTTGTAAGTCTGAACAGCACTACCGGATTGGACAACCAACACGCCCTCATCTGTGAGGATCTCGTGAATTCTCTTGTAAAATTCAAGTGTAAAGAGGTATTTTGAGGGACCTTCCTCAAGTGGTTCTGTAAGGTCTGAAATCACAACGTCGAATTTCTGATCTGTTTCGAAGATGTATTTTCGGGCATCGTCAATAATCAATTCTGTACGGGAGTCTTCATATGCACCGTCCGACCACTCTGGTAAATATTTCCTGGAGGCTTTAACAAGCTCTCCATCAATATCTACCATTGTGGCTCTCTTTATCGTGTTGTGTTTCAGGACCTCTCTCAGAGTAGCACCCTCACCTCCACCAATGATCAGTGCACTTTCAGGGGCCGGATGTGCAAACATAGCTGGTTGTACAAGTGCCTCGTGATAAATATGTTCATCAAGCTGTGCAGACTGAATTTTGTTATCAAGGAATAGAGTTTTCCCATACGCATAGAGATCAAGTATATCAATTTTTTGGAATTTACTATACCCTGAATACAAAACTTCCCTCACCCGATAACCAAATATGAGGTTATCGGTGAAGATTTCTCTAAACCATAAGCCTTCTGGATTCATACTTCTGTAGCCAGTTCCAGCTTCTCCTTTTTACCGTTACCCGCGAAGCTAAAATTCACGTCGGGCAACAGTCCACGTTTAAGCTCAACGGTACTGATCCTGTTGGGCTCAAACTCCTCTCTCAGAATCTCAATAGCTCTGTCAACGTCGATATCGTCTGCGCAGAAGAAGAGGTCTACTGCGGCGAAACCGTGCTCAGGCCAGGTGTGGATTGTGTAGTGGGATTCCTCAATGACCACCACTCCAGACACTCCGTATGGCTGGAACTGGTGGAAAAAGTAGTCCACAATTTTTGCGTTTGATTCTTTGGCAGCCCTGACAAGGGCTCTTTCAACATAATCTTTATTGGTGAGTGTGCTTGGATTGCAATCAAAGAGCTCAACAATGATATGAGTCCCCAGTGCTTTTCTCACTTCTCATACCTCCTTTTATGTTTTTTTAGTACATTCACCAGTTATCCCAATACAATATTCCTACACGACCAACACATAGGTCTCCATCACACATACTAACACCTCCTTGGTGAGGATTGAATTATAGTTACCCCCTTTTTAACTGTCAAGGAAATCCACAAAGTATTTGGTACAATCACTTGATTGATCATTGTTTTATTGCGATAATTGAGAATGAATCTCAAAAATTCGGAGAGACAACTATGGAACTGGAAAAGAAAATTGTCTATTACATCCTTAAGCGTCAAAATGATATTCACCCATTCAGGCTAAGTAGAATTCTCTTACTTTTTGAAATGGAGTATGCCAGAAAGTATGGTGAGAAACCCACGAATTTTGTCTATCGTCTACAGCCTTACACTTTCTTTATCGAGGATTTTACGAAGTTTATCGAGGAAACACCCTTTATCGAAAAAATGAGAATTACAGACGATAAGGGAATTCCGATTAAGGGCATTCTCAGGGTAACAAATCAAGAGGTGGATGATAGTTTGCCAGTGGAGATGCGTGAAATTCTTGACCGAATAATTAGAGAGACCTCAAAACTTGATGATCAGGAGCTCAACAGATTTATTGTGGGTTCCACAGATTACAAGAAACTCTATGAACTTTATGGTGACTGATGAAACGCGAGGAAATTCTTAAAAATTTGATAAAGTCCGGGATGAAGGTGCTTGATGTTGGCTGTGGCAGTGGAAGAGTTTTAAGAGAGCTTGTTAGAAAGACCAGATGCTTTGGAGTTGGAATAGACCCATTTGTCAGTAACTTTGAAGGTAGAGACTACAGGTTGATCAGAATGAAAGCAGAAGAGGTTGACAAACTGGACGAGATTTTTGATTTAGTTTATTCCATTCATTCCTTTCATCATCTGGAAAACCCTGATAGATTCTTAAAAAATCTTCATAAGGTCCTCTCATCAAGAGGTAAACTCATTATTTTTGACTGGAAAAAAGGTGCATACACAGGGATTCCAGAGGAGTATTATAGTCAGGACGAGCTAAAATCCCTGTTGGATGCAAGTGGTTATATGACCCTGGAAGCCCATGAAGATTCAATGGAATTATTTATAATCGCAAAAAGGAGGAGTGATATGAGGATCGCAGTTGCAACAGATGACGGAAAAACGGTTAGATTTGGGCATTTTGGAGATGCAGAGATGTACTACATTTTTGACTATGAAGATGGAGTGTTTAAGTTTGTTGAGAAGCGAATTAATGAATACACCGATGAAAAACTTGGGATAGAGGAGCATAATAATCCTGAGAAGGCGAAACTGATCAAGAATTTACTCTCCGATTGTCAGGTTTTTGTGGGCCATTCGATGGGGTTACAGAATAGAAAATTACTGGAAAAACGCGGAATAAAGATGATCCCTTTGTACAAAAAAGGAGTCTCGATCGAAGATGCTCTAAATAAGGTGAAGGATGAAATCGAGGGAGCTTAAATTTGTTTATGGCCCGGTGCCTTCAAGAAGACTTGGTAGGTCACTTGGGGTAAATCCAATCCCTCTAAAAACTTGCAATTATTCCTGTATTTACTGTCAGCTCGGTCGGACTCAACATCTCATTAACGAAAGAAAAGAATTTTTCTCCAAAGAGGATATTCTTGAGGAAATACTTTATTCGGTCGAGCTCAACAGAGGAAAAATTGATTTTATCACATTTGTTGGAGAGGGTGAGCCAACACTAAATAAAAATCTTGGTTGGCTTATCGTAGAGACGAAGAAAACAGAGCTCCCCATAGCTGTTATAACCAATGGAGCGCTACTCTACAGGGAAGACGTCAGAGAGGACCTTTCCAAAGCTGATGTGGTTCTTCCATCACTCGATTCCGTTTCCGAGAATACTTTTAAGATTCTGAATCGACCTCACAAAGATTTAAAAATTGAGAAAATAATTGAAGGGATGGTTGAGTTCAGGCGGAGTTTCGAGGGACAGATATGGCTTGAAATCATTCTTGTAAAAGGTATTAACGATAGTGAAAAGGAGCTTGAGGGGTTATCCCGTGTTTTAAGGGAAATCAAGCCTGATAGGGTCTATATAAACGTTCCAATAAGGCCACCGACAGAACCCTGGGTTGAGCCACCGGATGAAGAGGCTATTGTGAGAGCTCATGCCATTCTTGGTGATGTTATCCCTATAGTGAATCAAGAAATGGGAGAATTCGGGATAGAGGGGTTTGATAACCCTGTTGAAGCTATAAAGTTTATATGTCGTAGACATCCGATGAGGGAAGATGAAATTATTGAGACCCTGAAGAGGAACTTCGATGGGGTAGATAGTGGATTTATCATGAAACTGGTCAAGGAGGGTATTTTGAGGAAGATAACTTACAGGGGGACAAACTTCTACATCACTCCTGAAGTCAGGATGGTAAGGAAACAAAATTTTACTAACAGTAATTAGCTTTGAGAATTGCAGATTTGTACTCTGGAATGGAGCTTACTTTCCGATACAGAATTCGTTGAAGATTTTGTCGAGCACCCGTTCTGGAATGTCACCAATTCCAAGAATCTCATAAAGCCGAAATATCGTCTCTCTTAAGTGAAAAGACACGATATCCAGTGGATAACCCTCTTTTTGAACACGTAGTGCCTCTACGAGATCGGACCTTGCACTTAACAGGAGACCTTTTTCCCTGCCAGTCAGATTTATGTCACCGGAAGATATGAATTTTTCTCGGAGTATAGAAGTTAGACCTTTTATAAATTTCTCCAATCCCTCACCTGTCAGCGATGAGACCCAGAAGGTTGGCTTTTCAGGGACAATCTTATTCAAAGAATCTTTACTTAACTTTATACCTTTGTCTATTTTATTAAATACCAGTATAGTAACCGGTGCCTCTAATTTATTCAGTGCTTCAAGGTCTTCATCGTTTAAAGGCGATGATGAGTCTATAACGTAAAGTATCACATCTGCGGTTTTAGCTGTTTCCATGGCGAGGTTTACGCCGATGAGCTCGACTTTCTCATCGGTTTCTCTCAATCCAGCTGTATCCATAAGTCTTACCGGTATGCCATCAAGTAGGATTTGCTCAGATATTACGTCTCTTGTAGTTCCCGGTATATCGGTTACAATCGCTCTCTCCTCATTTAAAATCCTGTTAAAGAGGGTTGATTTCCCGACATTTGGACGACCAGCTATGACGATCCTGATTCCATCGAACAGCTTCTGCCCCTGCTCACCCTTCTTTATAAGGTCATCAATCGTTGAGATAATTTCGCGTATACTATCTTCCAATTGCTGAGAATCAAGTGGAGGGACGTCCTCCTCAAAATCCACCCTGGCTTCTACCTCCTTTAGAATATCAAGGAGTTGTTCCTTCAAGGTGTCAAATTTGTTGGAGAGTATGCCGTCAAGCCTTTTCCTTGCTAATTTTGCAGCCTGGACGGAGGTCGCTTCGATCAAGTCTTTTACTCCGATGGCCTGGACAAGATCAAGTTTCCCATTCAGGAAAGCCCTCTCCGTGAATTCACCTGGGTTAGCGAGTCTCGCTCCGACTTTCAGCAAGGTCTCAAGGACGAGCTGAGGGATAACAAGTCCCCCATGACAGCTTATTTCAACGACATCCTCACCTGTGAAACTGTGCGGAGCTTTCATGACTGTGAGCAGTACATCATCAATATTTTCCCCTGTTTCAGGGTTAAAAATCTTCCCGTAGAGAACACGGTGAGAATCGATTTCTCCGGGAGTCTTGCTGCCCTTGAACACTTTTTCCGCTATTGGAATCGCATCTGGTCCGCTTATTCTTATGACAGCGATTCCTCCGATTCCACGGGGAGTAGAGATTGCTGCAATGGTATCCATAGGGGGAAAAGATACCCAAAGGCACGACTAATATCAAGTATCAGCTATTGAACTAATTATGCTAATGCTTTTTAATAATTTCACAATTCCCGGAGTATTTGAGATTATGGAAATTTTGAGAGCTTTAAGAATTCTTTTAAGACCGTTTCTGCACCCGATCAGGTGGTTATCGAAGATTACCCCGAGGGATAAGAATCTATGGGTCTTTGGAAGTAATGGTGGTAATACCTTCTCCGGTAATCCAAAGTATCTATTTCTTCAACTTGTCCGTAATAAAGATGTCAGGTGTATATGGATAACTGCGAATCAGAAGATCTTCGAAGAGCTCAAAAAAGCGGGGTTTGAAGTTTATAAAAAAAATTCTTTAAAGGCATATTTCTATGTTTTACGTGCAGGGGTCCTCTATTTTGATTACTCAACATTCGATGT
>JALSOD010000293.1 GCA_026986655.1 Caldifarciminota bacterium
CTTTTGCCTCCTTTTTGATCCTAAGAACTGCCTCTTCAATCCCTTTTGCAAGGTCTACTTTGTCATCATCACCCCGTGATTTGAGTTCTTCATAAAATCTCGGGAATGATTCATCGTAAAACCACTCAGGCTCAAAATCACCTTCTTTCTCAGAGCCCTTAACGATTCTGCCAAGTAACGGAACAGTCCTGCCCTCTGTAAAATGGGCTTTTTTGAATTTCTTTGGTAATTTATCCAACTGGTTTTCGAGGTATCCGATTGCATTTTTAACACTCTCATGACCCTCTTTTAAATTCAAAAGGTTCCTAATAAACGGTGCCAGTGCGATGGAGCCTGTGGATGGAAAGTGGTAATCCAGCCCAAATTTAGAAAGCATGACTCTCGGTGCAAGCCTTTTCACCAGACACACTACGCAGAGGTGCTCGTTTTCTTTGATGTGTCCGGGAAAGGCATCGGACATCTTTTTCCACAATTCTTTGAGGCGTCTTCGGTAAAGTTTGTTTCTTTTCTTCCTGAAATCAGATTCAGTTTGAAGGTCATCGTATCCGAATTTTTTAATCAGCTCATCAACATAACTCTTATCCTGTTCCAGTTTCTCAAGGTCAATATCAACAAGGGCGCTTCTTTCGCCGCAGAGGGTGCATTTTTCCCATGGCTCCTCCACTGCGTGAGGTTTTCCGCGATACTTGAGGCTCTTGAGACCGGTTTGTGCCATTTCCACAAGAAGTGAGTAGGTATCGCCGATGTTAGGTTTAACTTTTCCTTGCATCTTATCCCAGAGCCTGCCGAACTCCCAGCATGTATCGGGTTTAAAGAGCTTTTCGTAATCCTTAATGGCTTTCTCAGGGTCATCGCCCCATTTCACACCGAGCCAGTAGATGTCAAAGGGAAGTTTTTGGGTCTGCTTTCTGAACTGCTCGTTAAAGGGTGAGTCTTTTTCCAACACTCCGGCATCCATCAACAAATCATGGACCCCATTATTAATTTCACTCCATACGTTATTGAGTGTCTGCTTTGACTTGGCAGCAAATTCATCTTCTCTCCCTTCCGGCACAATTGCAAGGAAGGTATTAGGTAGGGTCGGGAGCCTGAGTTTGTCTTCTTCAAATCTCATGTCTGAGATTTCAATCTCGTCTCTAAGCCACTGGTCAACTAAGGGTTGTTTGTAAAGGTCGGGATAGACGATATTGTCAGGTCCAAGTTCATTGGCAATGGGCTTCATCGCCTGCCATGAAAGATAGGAGATAAGCCACGACCCGAACCACAAATCCCTTGTCTTTCTGGCATTTTCAATAAATCCCTGCACAGGTCCAAATTCGAGGATTAGGAAGGAGGATTGGAGTTTGTAAGTTTTGTTACCTTCTTTATCAATTTCTTCTTTTGAAGTTGCCGCTAAAGTGGATTCCATAGTTTGAAGATCTATAACCGGGTGGTCAGGAATGCGAGTATCCGCTGGAGAAATTCCCGAAATCCAGTGTCTTTTTCGCCATAAGGCGAGAAACCTCTTAAATTCATCTTCAATATTTGCCAAAGAAACAATATCTGTCTTTATCTCATTTCTGAGGCTCCCTCTATCAAACTCTTTACGAAACTCTTTAGCCATCTTGATAACCTCTATCCACGAGGACTCATCGAGAGGATGCAATAGGCTTATTTTGGCTACATCCTTCCCCAGACGCTCGAAACCGAAAAGATGTATTCGGATTTGAGAAGAAGCTACATTGTGAAATTTGCGCCTGAAGTAATTTGTAAGGACTTCTGGTGGAAAATTATTTGTTGTTCCATCCGGTTTATCGCACATTACTTCTTGAAACTTATCTACGCCATACGAATCCTTAGAAATTGCTTCAACTACTTCACTCCATTTGTCAATCAGGCAATTCCGTTGCCATGCTTTGACTTTTTTAACAGGAGAGGTTTTCAGAAAATAAAAAGGCGCATCGGTTAAATTTGTAATCCAGAACCAGAACCTGAGAGCATCAACATCCCTATACTCATGCCAGAAGGCCTTATCCGGTGGGTCGTGCAAAAATGCCGCTATTTTACGAAGCCATAAATCTTTATCAGACATTGTGATGCCTCCTGTTGTTAGCAAACAAACTCTCAACAAATTCTTCTATTCTGCTAAAGTCTTCAATTGTCGGAGGGATCAAATCAATTTTTCTCCCAAATTTTGCGTAATACTGAGTTATAGGCCAATCAGGGACTATTCTGGACTTGAAAAGTGTTGCTCTAACAAGTTTTGAACGAGGCTCAATGTGCAAGATTAAAGGAGAAGCTCGTCTTCCCACTTCTTTTTTGTAGTCATAGACTTCTACAATATTTCCTTTTTTATATTGAATAGGTAGTCCAAAAACATCGTTTAAAAGGTCTTCCTCTGAAAATCCATCAGCGTTGAGTAAAGTGATATAATCTCGTGTGTAACCGTACTCTGTATAACCACCTTCTCTTATTCTGAACTCCCTGTATTTCAACCCTATATAAGTTAAAATTTCCTGCCATTTGGAAAAGCCGATTCTTAACCTGTTGCTCCAGATTCTATAACTTCCTTTCCTGAAAGAAAGAAATTCTGGAAATTCTGTTTCAGGTAGCTCTGGTAGTTCGCCAATTGCATTAACTCTGTCCAACAACCACTTTTTTGTATTTTCCAGTGCGATTTGCCAATTGGTATTGGGACCTGTCTGAATTTCGCAACTTCCAAATCCATGTCTCCACCTTGCACCAAATCCACCGAGCTGAACCGCAAGTGGAAACAAATTCTCAATCAATTTTAGTGTCTCATCATTTACCGTTGTAAATTCCACTTTAAATATAGTGTTTACATCGAATCCGCTCCGTGACCAGACAAATCCCTTTTTTGATTTGTTGTATTCTGTCAATCCCATATTTGCCAAATAGGCGAGGAAGTTCAATTTATAAGCATAATCTATTTTACTCTCAAAAAAAGGATCCCCGTGTATTTTCTTCAATTCTTCATATTTCCTTTTCTCCTTACCATTGAGCTTTTCAACAACATCTTTGTTCACAGCAAGTCTTAAAGGGACTTCTCTACCTTTATGGATAATTCGAGAATTTATGGTTTTCACCCTCACCACCACTTTACTCTTCCTCTCCGTATTACCAAATATTTCGGATTCGAGGCGGTAGATTTCTCGGGGGTCGGTTGTTACTGTGCCGGCCATGGCTCTGAACCAGAACCTCATGGCGCCCCTTATGGAGGCGGCACGGAGTTCCGGCTGACCAGTGGGATCTGCTCCTCCCATAAAAAGTGGGGTTAAAACTTTTAGCTTAAAAGTCACTGATCGCATACGATACCTCCTCCGTTTAAAAGAAAAGCCTCCTTTCTCAAAACACTCATAATCATCCCTCCTTCCTCACTCAAGGTGAGGGAATTTCAGGAAGATTCTGGCTGATTACCTTCACCCTTTCTCCTCCTCACCACATCTATCATTCCAAAGCCCTGGCTGTTTTTGGAGCCAAGGCCTGCATTGTAGGCAAGCATAAACCAGGGCTCAGGTAGATGTAACTCATAAATCCCGGACCATGCCTTTATTATCGTCCCCTTGAATTTCGTGACTATCAAATTTCTGTTCTCAACTCTGTAAGGCTTTATGTAGCCACTCAACTCCGGGATCTCTCTGTCTCTGTAATATGCTCTTGCCTTTCTTTTTAAATTATCAAAAACCAGCTCCTCAAATTCGTTCTCGAAAGGAGTAAAGTAATACGTCTTTTTCCTGCCATCAGTTGTATAAAGTGTCCTATAAACAGTTATCGGAGACAGTGCTTTTATAAGGACTGGCTTCCCATCTGGTAGAATAGGTCTCTCAACCTCAATTGAATTAAAAATACACTTTGTGCCACCTAAAACAATTGCCCCCTCTTTTACCAGATAAGATGCAAGAGATTCAAGAATCTCAACCTCTACGGATGAGACCTTAAACATTACCTGACCACAAAAAGTGATTGTCTTTGATAACTTATCGACCTTTTTATCACGAGAGAACAGTCTTGAGAAAGTATATAGCTTGAATTTTCTACCGTTAAATTCATACCCCTTGTCATGAACCCAATCGGCAAGTCCCTTCTTGAGTGATCTGAGTATGGCCCCCTGCAGGATATGATTGTAATTAATGGGAAGTTTGAGGCAACCCTTCTCTGGCTCGAATTTAATAACTAATCTCAAAATTCCCTCCTCACTTTGTGGAATTGTAACCTTATAGATGAAATTTTTCAATAACCAATATTAACAATCATTCTCACAATTTTTTTTAAATTGGCAAACACGGAACACAGCTAATTTTTAAAGTATATAAGCAACTCTGAAAATTTCTTTTGTCCGTTTGAAAATTGCAATATAAGCGGCTCTAAATCCATTCAAAAGAGAGTTAACGTTTTACTTATCGTTTTTAATCATAAATTCGCATAATTCCCGACCATATTCCAAACAAATTTCTTGAATACTTACAGAGTGAACAACATGATTTACGTTAGACTCATTATATACTTCAAAGTATTATTTGACATTTTGTTTACCGTAAACTTAAAATCTGTTTAATGAGAAAATCAGGCAGGAGATTGAGACGTGCTAATAAATATCACTAATTTATATAGACATGTAATTTTAACGGGAGGGAAATTTGTTTCCGAAGATTTTATAAAGGGGAAAGGGTTCCCCGGGTAAAATTGTACAAATATGTTATTTAAAAACAGGAGGTGTAAAATGCAAGCGTTGGCTCTATTACTTCTGGGGCTTTTGCCCTTCCATAACAGTTATCTTGGGTTCAAAATGGTGTCATTCTCACATGTCCCCACCAGTTTCATTGTCCAAATACCAGCGGGGAGTAATTCTCTTGTAGACTTTACCTTAGATTTGAGTTATGTAGCATCCAGTGATTCTCTATACGAAATGACTGGATACGACACTTTAAATATCTATACAAAATCCAAAATTTTAAATTCAACACTTGGATTTGATTTTTTGAACAGAATAATGAAACGGTCGATTTATAATGGGGAAATCTGTGGACTTGTTGGCGTCAATCCTTTCTTTTCACTTTATTCATTGGAAGTAAAGAATGAAACGAATGGCGCAAAAGTAACAGACAAGCTCTACAAAATAGGCAGTAAGATAAAGATTGGCACTCAATATAATTTTACCGTGGCGAATATTGATATGGCCCTGGAATTCTTAACAGATCTATTCAGTGTAAGCTACAACAATGAGGATTTCAGTAGAGAAAATGGCTCTACCAAGCAAAAGACGAGCTTAAATGTAGAGGGATTCAATTTCACATCGGGAAAATTCTCTCTTTATCTATTGTTCAAAATGTAGGAGGCGCCTAATGAGGAGATTTTTATTGATTTTCTTTTCCATAATGCTAACCTCGTGCATCATAGAAGATCCGATCTCAGATAATTCCCCACGATTTTATCTCCAGGATGGCTTGAAAATGGAGTGGGAAGAAACCGCACAGGTATACGAAAATGAAAACTTAATATCTGAATCTCATGCCCTGGTAACTATGGAGCATGTGGGGTATGAAGACATAAAAGGGTATCATTGCTTTGTATTTCGCATTACAGAGAAGTCACAGGACGGAATCCATACCGGGTACCAGTATCTTGCTGATACGGATACTGGTTTAGTACTCGTTAATGTAACTGGTGAAGCACCACCCGTTATCTGGGGTCTATCTCCACGAATTCCAGGAAACTTGAGAAACAAAGATGGAAAATCCTACCTCCCAATTTTTGGAGCTAAAGATAGTCTTGAACAACCCCAACTAACATTATCTTACCCACTTTACGTTGGGAAAGATTGGACTGTTTTTACAGAACCATGGGTAAGACAAAGGAAAGTAATCGGCCAGGAGGAAATTAGTACACCAGCAGGGGATTTTTACACATGGGTAATAAAAGCATGGGACCCTATGTACGTCTGGACAGACAGCCTGTACGACTACATAACTGGTGAGGCATGGGTCAAAAAAATAATCGTTTTTTTCTTCTACGATCCTCCAACGATTTACAAATTTAGAGAGATTTACGAACTAAAAAATATTGACTGGGGGAGAAAATGAGTAATTTAATTTTAATCCTGTTGTTAAATTTTACCCCTTCGATATACCTGGGATTTCAGACAAATTTTGTTACTTCATTACCCCAAAAATTCATCCTATCGGCATTTTTCAATAATACAAGCGGCATTTATTTCGGTATCTCAAGCACAAAAGATTTAGCGAATATCAGTTACTTCACAGACGTTTTAGGGGAGAATTACAAATTGGACGGAAGTGTGTCAACTCATAAAACAGGCGTCGAATTTGGATTTCGTCATTTGCTAAAAGAAATCTCTTTTATCAGTGCAGTATGGACTGTTAGGAACAATTTTTCCTTTACTAATGAGAACCTATCAGGTGAATTACATTATCATGGTGGAACTTTTAATTTTCATGAAAGGTCCACAGGATATTCATATACGGTGTCCACGGATCTTGGCCTGTTCTTCGATTTTGGAATCAGAGGAATTCACGGGATGTTAGAGATATCGGCTCCGATGGTGGAGTTAAACTATCAAAGTATGCGAGTTGACACCGTAAGTAGCAGAAATATCCCGGTATACACTACCAGAGAAACGTTTACTGCGGAGCTACACTCTCAGCCTTTAAACAACCTTAACATGTGGCTACATTTTAAAATATTTTAGGTATGAAAATCGGATATCTACCTCAACTTGAAGTTTGAACATGAGGAAGGATACATTCTAAATTTTAAATTC
>JALSOD010000294.1 GCA_026986655.1 Caldifarciminota bacterium
ATTCCTCCTTTTACTGCATATTCAAGCTGAATAAGTGAAATCTGGTATTGAATTAACGTCTTCAAGTAATTTAACCTTGCTTGTGAATATTGAACCTGGGCGTTTATCACGTCCAGTGAAGTTACATAACCCTCTTTGTACTGGGTTTCGGCCATTTTGTAAGCCCTTCTGGCAAGTTTAAGATTTGCCTCTTGGGCTTTTAGGCTCTTTTCCAGTGACTTTGCATTCGTGTAATAACTTCTAATCATCAGAGCGATGGCATCTTTTAGATTCTGGTAGGAAAATTCGAGACTCTTGATTTGATAATTTAGCTTTGACACGTCAGCTTTATTGGAACCCCCATCAAAAAGGTTCCATGAGAGACCGAGAGTAAAAGTCCACATTCCATGCCATTCATCAGTCATCCCAAATGGCCTCTGATATTTATAATTCCAGTTATAGAAAACTGTTGGGAGATTTTTCTTTTTCTGGATGGTGACAGTCTGGCGTAGAAGCTCAATATTCTTTTCAAATAGCTTGAGGTCTTCATGTTCGCTATAGGCCTCCTTTATCAGGCTATCTGGAGAAGCATCCAATGGGTGAAAACTTACGCTATCCGTTAGAACAATTGCAGTACTCTCTGGTAATCCTATGAGGTTTTTGAATGCGTCTTCTGCGATTTTAATCTGGCCCTTCACCTGTTCTATCTGTGGATCAATATTCTTTAGCTGTACTTCAGCACGTAGGAGTTCGAAATCGCTGGCGTAACCTGCATCGTACCTTTCCTTTGTGGAGTTATAGTTGTCTTCTAATTCCTTTTTTACCTGATAAAGAACGTCAAGGGATTTTTCGGCGAGTAGAAGGTTGTAATAACTCTCTTTGATCTGCTCCTCCAATTTTAACTTCTCGGATTTAATCTCCAGGAGCTTATTTTTGTACTGCTCTTTTGATAGTTCGTAGGATTTCCGCAAGATTCCCCAGGTGAAAATAGGCTGGCTGATGGAAATTCCGAGTCCGTAATTATTGTAGTATGTTGTCTGCATGTCTGTAAATTCAGGGATTATCATGTATGGCATTCGGGGATTGCCTGTGGGAGAGAGGTGAAATCCGGTGAGCATCTTGGACTTTTGAATTTCACTCAGTCTTGTATAAGTGGCCTGAGCGGAGATTGATGGATAGAAGGCACTTTTTGCTTTCCGGATGTCCATTTGAGACATATCGAGCTCCGCCATTTTCGCTTTTAGCGACAGGTTGTTCTTTAATCCTATTTCAACAGCTCTGGAAAGACTTAGATACACTGTATCACCCGGAGCTGATTGTATAATAAACATCATCAGAAGAAGAATTTTCATAGTTCTACACCCTCCTTTAACGCACCTTTTACGAATATGTTGAAGGCAATATCGGGTAAAGGTTTCAAACTCTGATGTTCTTCGATACCGAAGAAAATGAATTTTTCCATGATCCCTGCAAGTGCAAGTGAGAGATGCATCGGGTCATCAGGTTTGAAATATCCCATATCTATCGCCTCCTTCATAATCTCTGCCAATCGCCTGATATTTCGCATATAATTCTCGATATATTTTCTGCGTTTCTGCTGAGATGGACGACTTTTTATCTCAATTTCTCCCATCATCAGTGGTCTGAAGAGGGAACGATTTATATCAAAATAGTTGAAGTAGGTCTCAACTATAAGCTTGATCTTTTCGAGCGGATCTGAAGTACTCTCAATTTTCTCCTCCGTTATCCTTGTAAGCTCTTTAAAGCCCGATTTTATTACCTCTTTAAAGAGCTGTTCTTTAGAATCGAAATAGATGTAGACAGTTCCCTTTGCCACACCAGCCTGTTTCGCAATTTCTTCAACAGTTGTTTCGTGGAATCCCTTTTCCGAGAAAAGTTCCTGAGCAGCGAGTAAAATTTTTTCTCTCTTGTTATCATTCATATCACACCTCCGAATTTAAAATGACCAGTCAGTCAAATTATGTAAGTGGCCTCACAGCTTGTCAAGATGTATTTTTAAGACTAATGACTGGATTACGGAATTGACGCAATGATAGGATTTTTTAAATGACCAGTATTTTCCGGTCAGTTCTTAAGGTGGTAAGATGGGTGGAAATCAGTTCTTTACGCTGGAAAGTTTTGCCTTTACGTATGAAGCGCGATATTTATCCCTTTCATCGGGTGTTAGATCTTTGCCTATGAGTTTTTGAATGTGGACCGGCTGAGAGTAGAAAAGAAGCTCGTTCAGGGTCTTAACCGAATAATCCAGGATAAATCCGTATGCCAGGCCGAGTCGGAGTGCAGAGAAGTGATTTGCTGCCTCTTTAAAGCTTAAGAGTCTTGCACTTTGCAGAATTGCCAGAGAACGATAAGTTTTATCCTCGATCAGGTCTTTCATCTTCTTGTAGATTTCTTCCCTCGCCCCTTTTTCTAATTCAATTACAGAGTCAATAACTTCATTGAACTTTTCGAGAAGCTCCTGCTCGCTAATACCGAGGGTGAGTGTGCTTGAGATTTGAAAGATGTTTCCAACGATTTCGCTTCCCTCACCATAGAGTCCTCTGATTGTGGCTCTAACTAAATTCAAGTTATCCGCGAGGGATTTGAGATTTTTGTTAATAATCACTCCGGGCAGGTGCATGAGAACCGAAATTCTTATGCCGAGTCCTACATTTGTTGGGCATGAAGTAAGATAACCAAAGGGTTCCATAAATGCGTACTCTAAAATCTCCCCCAACTTTTCATCAAGAAGGGTGGCTCTTTCAAATGCCTCTTTTAGATTGAATCCTGGCATAATAACAGAGATCCTGAGGTGGTCTTCCTCGTTGATCATAACATTTGTTGTCTCATCGCTCGAGAAATAAATTCCTCTTCCAGCAGGATCTCTGACCATGTCAAAGGTTGTAAGATGTCTCTCAATCAGGAAATCACGATCTTTTTTGCCAATCTGGTCCAGTCTGATGTAGTAAGGATTTTCGACTATCCCAATATTGTCGAGAGCCTCTTTGACTATCAGAAGAATTTCTTCACGCTCAGCTTCTTTTGATTTAACGTTAAAGGGGAATTTCTTCAGATTTCTTGCAATACGAACCCTGGTGGAGAGGACCATCTCAGGATATTTACCCTCTCCACTTAACCAGCCTGGGGGTTTCTCAATTAGTTCCTGAATGTCCGGCAATTTTTTCGTTCAGCTCCTTTATCCTATCCCTGAGTTTCGCTGCTCTTTCAAAATCTTCAGTTTCAATTGCCTGCTTGAGCTCTTTCTCAAGGACGAGTTTTTCTTCGATTATGTTCTCAACATTTATTCCCGACTTTTTATAAGGTCTCCCCCTGTATTCATAAGTCCCATGAATTTTTTTCAAGTAACCCTTTAAATTTTCAAAAAATGCCTCGTAACAGTAGGCACAACCGAATTTGCCAGTTTTCTTAAAGTATTCCCATGTCATTCCACAGTGCTTGCAATGGAGATGAGTTTTCTCTTTATAGTCTTTCTGAAAAATACCCTTTATAGATGAGGGTTTTATATTAAACAGGGCGTCGGATTTTTTACCTCCGCGCTTTTCCTGTGGTAATCCAAGAGACAGTTTTTCAGCACAAACGTCACAGAGATGACGGACGACTTTAACCCCATCTACGATTTCGACGTATAAAACAGTGGCTTCTCTCATTTTACACTCTTCGCAGAGTGCCATTCGTTCACCCCCGTATATCCGAGCAGGAAATTTTTGATCCTTTCCTTAATTCCATTTTTGTCAAGACCAACTTTTTGTAAAAGGATTTTCCTTGCACCGTGCTCAATGAATTGATCAGGTAATCCCAATCTCAACACGTCTATATGACGTTTGATCTCTGTGAGGAATTCAATAACTGCATCGCCGAACCCACCGATCAGGGCATTCTCTTCAACCGTAACAATTTTTTTGACACCTGAATCCACGATATCGAATAGGACTGCAGTATCCATAGGCTTCACAAATCTTGCGTTGACAACTTTAACCGATGCACCAAGTTCTTCCTCGAGCTCTTTGGCAGCCTCGAGGGAAGGGTAAACCATGGTGCCTACAGCCAGTATTGCGATGTCCTTACCATCTTTCAGAATCTCCCAGCTACCAATTGGAATAGCATCAAATGTATTTTTGAGCTCGAGTCCATAAACCCTGTCACGTGGATACCTGAATGCAATGGGACCTTCATCGTAGATAGAAGCTGTGTAAATCATATCACGAAATTCATTTTCGTCTTTTGGCGCCATGACAACCATGTTGGGAATGATCCTCAGGTAGGAGATGTCGAATGCTCCGTGATGAGTTGGTCCATCTTCTCCGACAAGGCCAGCCCTGTCAATGGCAAATCTCACGGGTAATTTCTGAAGGGCAATATCATGAATGATCTGGTCGTAGGCTCTTTGAAGGAACGTTGAATATATGGTAGCAAAAGGCTTGTAACCCTCAACTGCCAGTCCACCTGCAAATGTCACTGCGTGCTGTTCGGCAATCCCAACGTCAAAATGTCTCTCCGGGAATCTTTCACGCATGAGGTCCAGTCCTGTGCCGAGCGTCATGGCAGCAGTTATTGCCACAATCTTTTCATCCTTCTCAGCAAGTTCCACGATAGTTTTTCCGTATATTTTCGACCACTTTGTAGGTCCCGGTTTCTTTATCGGTTCACCGGTGATCCTGTGAAATGGACCAAGACCATGGAAGAGCTCCAGTCTTTCTTCTGCCGGTTTATAACCCTTACCTTTCTTGGTCAAGACATGTACAAGAACAGGGCCTTTGAGCCTCTTTACCCTTTCAAATGTGTTTATGAGCTGCTTTATATTGTGCCCATGGATTGGTCCGACATACCTGTAGCCAAGCTCCTCAAACATGAGTGTGGGCACGGCCAGATTTTCAAGTGCAGCCTTTACTCTTTTAATGAGGTCCCTTGTCCTGTACGAAAGTGTGGAGCTCGGTAATTTTCCGAGTAGCTCCCAGACATCTTCTTTCATCCGGTTGTAAATTCGAGAGGTTTTGAGCTTAACAAGGTAGTTGGAAAGTGCGCCAATGTTCTCAGCAATAGACATTTCATTGTCGTTCAAAACAACGATAAGGTCTCTTTTTTGCGCTCCAATGTTGTTCAACGCCTCAAAGGCCATGCCACCTGTAAGTGCCCCATCTCCGATTATTGCAACTACTTTAAAATTCTCTCCCTTCAAATCTCTCGCTACGGCGATTCCCAACGCAGCTGATAATGATGTGGAAGCATGTCCTGCTCCAAAAATGTCATGAGGCGATTCTTCTCTTCTCAAAAAGCCACTGATCCCCCCATACTGCCTTATTGTGTGAAAATTGTCCTTTCTCCCTGTAATAATTTTGTGTGGATACGCCTGATGACCGACGTCCCAGATCAACTTGTCTTGTGGACTATCAAACACATAGTGCAAGGCAAGAGTAAGTTCTACGGATCCAAGATTCGGGGCAACATGCCCACCCACTTTTGAAAGTATATCAAGCATAAATTCCCTGATCTCTGCTGCCAGAAGATTCAGCTCGTCAAAATTTAATTTCTTTATGTCTTCAGGCCCCTTTATTCTATCGATAATTTTCTCCATTTTGACACCCCTTAAACCATTGATTTCAGTGAATTATAATTACTCATGACCTCTATTTCAAGGAGCGTGAAAAGCAATTTTTTCGAGAGGGAAGAGAAGTTTCTTGGTCTTAAAAGGGGTAGCCCTTTCTCCAACTATCATCCATGTTGAAGGTGCAGGGAGAAAAGAAATCTCCCATTACAGCCTTTACAGGAGGTAGCTGATGAAACCACATCGAAAATCCCCCTCGATCCTTTTCCGAAGAAAACTTTTGGGTACAATCTACTTCTTCATAAGGGGAGATAAAAACTGAAGGGCAGTTCCCAGAATTCCCTCTGATCATTCGGATAAAAATCTGCCGCCTTCCTCGATTACGGCTGTAATGAGTTTTATTGTCTCCTCAACATCATCTTTCAGTAGAAGACTGTTAGCACTATGAATATACCTTACCGGTACAGACACCGCCGTTGCATACACCCCTTTTCGAGAAATCTGGATCACTGTTGCATCGGTAGCTCCCACCCTTTTGACGATAACCTGATACTTTATACCTCTTGAATCTGCCAGTTTTGAAATGAAATCAGCCCATCTTTTTGACGCAACGAAAGATCTATCAGAGAGTCTTATCTCAGGCCCTTTGCCCATCTCCGCCAGTTTCTTGAAATCTGGTACTCCTGGAGTATCGAGAGCCACTGTACCTTCAAGCGCAATGGCCATTGTTGGCTCAACCTCAAAAGTGGCCGTTGTCGCCCCCCTGAGGCCTGTTTCTTCCTGTACTGCTGCAACGAGGTAAAGATCAACACTTCTCTTTCTGGCTTTCTTTAGTGATTCGATCATCACAAAAACGCCTACTCTATCGTCGAAGGCCTTTCCAAGAATTACGTTATCCTGTTCAACTGCCCGAGTATCAAATGTGACTGCATCACCAGGTTTAATAAGGTCCCTAACTTTATCTTCACTTAGTCCAGTATCAATGAAAAGCTCATCTATTTCGGGAAGTTTGTCCTTTTCACCCTTTCTTACATGTGGTGGAGTAGAGCCAAAAATTCCATAAACAGGCTTCTTGCCCCAGATAACTACTCGCTGAGAATAGGCATGCTCGGGTGGGATTCCGCCAACCGGAATGACCCTGAGAAATCCGCCCTTATCTATCTTTGAAACCATGAATCCAACTTCATCCATGTGAGCGTCGAGAAGGAGCTTCGGGCCAT
>JALSOD010000295.1 GCA_026986655.1 Caldifarciminota bacterium
TCTGATATCCATATCGATCTTAATATTTTTTGACAATTTCAATAGTGCCCCATAGTCCATAAAGAACCAGGAAGTAGTGTCTATTTCAAGATTAGCACTTACAAATATCCCCGTTGACACACCTCTTGTAGAGTCAAACCTGTATTGATAATACCGGAGTACTGGATTTATCTGTGTCAAAAGAAGAAGGAAAACAATCATTTCACACCTCCTGTACAACCCAATTATAAAACGAGAAAGTGATATAGAAAACCACTTCGTGCTCCTGAAATTTATACATGATTTGATGTATCCTTATGGTCATTGTTAAAAACCTGCTAACAATCCCCAAACCTCTCCTTTTGGCAAAATGGACACAGAGAGATTAAAGAAAATTCTCCCTTGACGAAGGGGAATACAAGGGGGATTGGAATAAATTCTCCCTTTATTAAAAGAGGGAAACAGGGGGATTCTTGGAGAGGTTCCCACTTGACATTATTTCATTTTCTACTCAATGTAAAAATATGAACAAAAACAAAATTATCGCTGAAATGTTCGAAAAGATTGCAGACGGATTAGAATTCCTGGGAGAGAATCCCTTTAGAGTTAACGCTTATCGTAAGGCAGCACGTGTTCTTGAAGATTACCCCGATGATGTTGAAGAGGTATACAAGACAAAGGGGCCTAAAGGACTTGATGCAATTCCCGGAATTGGCAAAGGAATGGTTGAGAAAATAATCGAGTTTTTAGAGACTGGAAAAATCTCCCGATATGAAGAGGTTATGTCAAAGGTTCCACAGGATCTCTTAAAATTGATGGATGTCCAGGGGATTGGCCCCAGAACCCTGAAACTCGCCTACGATAGACTTGGTGTGAGGACAGTGGAAGATTTCAAAAGAGTACTGGAGGATGGGAGCTTAGAGAAGTTGCCTGGCATGGGACCCAAAAAGATCGAGAATATCAAAAAGGGGCTTGAACTCTTTAAAAAAATGTCAGAGCGAATCCCTCTCGGACTCGCCATTCCCCTTGTTGAAGAGATTGTGGAGAGAATGAAAGAGCTGAAAGAGGTGAAAAGAATTTCACCTGCGGGTTCATTCAGAAGGATGAAAGAGACAGTGGGAGACCTTGATATACTCACCACCGGAGAAAACGGGCGTAAGATAATTGATTATTTTACAAAACTCCCCGGTGTTACAAGGATACTTGCCCATGGAGATACGAAGGGCTCCTGCATATTCAACGATCGATACCAGGTCGATTTAAGGGTGGTACCAGAAGAATCCTATGGCGCAGCACTCCAGTATTTTACAGGTTCAAAGGAACATAACATACACCTGAGGAGTATCGCTAAATCATTGAATATGAAAATTTCAGAGTATGGAGTGTTCCGTGGAAATGAGAAAATTGCAGGCGTGACCGAAGAAGAGGTTTATAAAGCACTCGGTTTGATCTGGATACCACCTGAGTTGAGGGAGGATAGGGGAGAAATTGAAGCTGCACAGAGGGGGGAATTGCCTGATCTAATTGAATTAAAAGACATAAAAGGCGACCTTCACGTTCATAGTAAATATTCTGATGGAACAGCCACACTGGAGGAGATAGCAGAACATGCAAAGAATATGGGATACGAATATATTGCAGTTTGCGACCATTCAAGGAGTGCAAAGTACGCCCATGGCCTTGAAATAGATAGGTTGATGGAGAAAACGGAGAAAATAAGGAAGCTCAATCAAAAGTTAGAGGGAGTAAAGCTCATAGCCGGCACAGAGGTTGACATTTTGCAGGACGGCTCTCTTGACTATCCGGATGAAGTTTTAAAGGAACTCGACTTTGTAGTGGCGGCGATCCACATCTGGTCTAAAACTGAGGATGTGACAAAGAGGATAATCAAGGCCATGGAAAATCCTTACGTTCATGCAATTGCACATCCCACAGGGAGGATTATCTCACAGAGAGAAGGTTATAACGTTGATATAGAGGAAGTGATTAGAGTGGCGGCGGAGACAGGGACACTACTGGAGATAAACGCGTATTACGATAGACTCGATTTGAATGATGTCAATGTTATGCGTGCACGTGAGAAAGGAGTGAAGTTTACAATAGGGACGGATACACACAATATAGGCCAGCTCTGGAGCATGAGGCTCGGAGTTGGGGTTGCTCGACGTGGCTGGCTTGAAAAGAAAGATGTAGTAAACACCATGTCCTACACCGAACTCATGAAATTTCTGAAAGAGTTGAGAAAAAGAAAAGGGGGATAACATCCCCCTCGGGAAAAGTAAGAGGGAAATTTTCATCAAAATCACCATCTCGTTAAAATGAGATATAGGGGAGTACTTTTCACCACCCCTTTGAAACACGGGAGATTCGCAAAAATTCCCCTTGACGTAGGGGAAACACACAGGCATTGAAAAAAAACACCTCCTTTGAAAAAAACCAAACCAGGCGGGTTTCCTAAAACTTCCCGTTGAGTAAAAGAGAGACATAGCATAATCCGTAAATTCCCCCTTGGTGAAGGGGAAATGCAAGGGGGATTGAAATTGACTTCCCAATTGACATTATACGTTTTCTGGTTTTTACTTCATCAAAAATAAAAAGGAGGTTGTGGTATGCAAACGATCATTCTCCTCATGGTTTTAAACTTTTACGGCAGTTCAGCCTTTCCATACAGAAGTGAAGGAGTGTTTCAAAATCCAGCCTCTATTGGTTTAACACCCGGATTCGAGGCTATAGTTGATTTCCCCGATACTCAGACTTCACCTATCTATTTCGGAGTTATGCTGGGTTATTACGGATTTGGATATTCAAAATTTGACACCAACTACACTTACTACTATTCAACAGGATTCAAAATTGCAAATGGTACTTTTCTGGGATTTGGACTCTCAAAAGGAGAAAGATACAGCTATAGATTGGGCCTTATTAAAAGATTCAGGAAATTTTTGACTTTGAATGGGTACGGCGAATTTTCACAGGATAAATATGTTTTCCATGGGAGGGCAGGTATTAGACTGCTTGATGGTGTGGTTAAATTCTACGGAAGAATAAGTTATTCAAATTCAGTAGAGGGGTATGGTGGAGGGTTAATTTTCCAGCCTGTTAGGGGGTTAAATTTCACGTTTGACGCTGATAAAGATGGTAACCTTGGGGTCGGAATAATGGTTAATACAGGTAATCTGGGGCTCGGATTTAGAGGCAGAGGGGATTCGATTTTCACAACGGTGCTTGTTTCGCGAGAGAGGTATGAATCTGCAATAAAGTTGAGAAGGAAACGTAGAGTAGAAGTTATTCTCACAGGCAAGTATCCTGAAGTGAGGAAATTCAGGCTATTTTCCTACTCGCCATCATTTTTTGACCTTGTAGAAAAATTTGATAACATCCTGAAGGACGATGGGATAAAAGAAGTCTTGATAGAGCTGAGAAATCCACACCTGACGTTGAATCAGGCTGAAGAGCTCAGAAATATTGTGGCGAGGATGAAATTTAAGGGCAAGAAGGTCTACTTTTTCTCAAGTGTTTACAACCCCATTACATATTATCTGGCGTCGGCTGGTAGCGAAATCTACATTCAAACTGTCGGAGACGTAATGATTCCAGGATTTGTTGCCACAAAGTTTTATTTCCTCGACCTAATGAAAAAATTGGGAATAGAGGCTGAGCTTTATCACATTAAGGAATACAAGAGTGCAGTTGAACCTTTTACAAGGTCCAACATTTCAAGGTACGATAGCCTTCAAACCATGGAACTACTCAAAGATTTCATGAAAGAATTTGTTTCAAAGGTTTCGGCTTCCCGTGGGATGAGTGAGGATAGCCTCGAGATGCTCATGGATTCGATTGGGTATTTCAACGCCGACGAAGCGCTTAAATATGGGCTCGTCGACAAAATTGTCCATGAAACGGACGTTGAAGAAAACGGCAAGAGAGTAAGATTTATACCATACAGAAAGAAAAAAATAGTGGATGAGGGTTGGGAGAAACCGGTTATCGCTTTAATTACTGCTGAAGGGTCTATTATAAATGGTAAAAGCTCAAATGGGTTATTTGGAAGCACCATCGGGTCCGAAACTATGGTTGATATTGTCAGGAAACTCCGTAAAGATAAAAATGTGAAAGCCGTGGTTCTAAGGATAAATTCTGGTGGTGGGGATGCGATAGCCTCTGAAATTATGTGGCAGGAGCTGATGAAATTGAGGGAAGTGAAGCCCCTAATAGTTTCAATGGGATGGCTTGCAGCGTCAGGTGGATACTATATTTCGGCGCCTGGAACAAAAATATTTGCTGATAATACGACAATTACTGGTTCGATAGGTATACTGGGAGGGAAAGTTGTTTTTAAAGATTTCGTTTCAAAGATTGGGGTTAACACAAAAATATTGAAAACTAATAGGATGGCTGATGCCTATTCACCATTTAGGAAATTCACAGGAGAGGAGTGGGACATTCTCGAGAAGGAGCTGAAGTGGGGATACAATAAATTCGTCTCCCGTGTTTCAGAATGCCGTGGAATTAGTAAAGATTCGGTAAATACAGTAGGAAGAGGACATGTATGGAGTGGAATGCGGGCTAAGCAAATAGGACTTGTGGATAAAATCGGCGGATTAAACGATGCTATAAGGGAGGCAGCCAAACTCGCAGGTATTAAGGGAGAATTTGAAATTAAGGTGTATTCAGGAAGACGTATGTTTCTTGGGTCACCCGCATCAGGGCTAAACTCATATATGAGACTTTTAAATGCCCCTTGTCTCTATATGCTACCATACTGGATGAATGTGAGATAAAATGTCATTTTGTGAAATAGATAGAGGAGCTTAAATCATAGTGAGATGTCCGAGAAAGGAGACCTCTTTACAATTCAGGTGAAATTATAATATAATGAGCTGAGCTCTCAAAAATGGCAGGGGGGAGCTGAGAAGGTTCAAGGGAAGGTCCCCTCTGTCTATTTTGCGAAAATATGATGAAAAATATGATGAGAAGATTTTTTACACCCCCTTATGAGGCCGGAGGCTGCGTTTTTATAGACAAAAATCTCCATTTGAAAAAGTGAGACTGAGGGAGATTCAGAAAAATCCCCCTTGGTGAAGGGGGACTCAGGGCTGACATTACCCACGAATTTAATTTTTGCACGATGTATCACTTGAACACATAAGAACTTGGGTTGTACAGATTTTTATTGTGAACATAGAATATTTATGCATTATACCTTGCAAAAAGAAAGTGTTTTTCATCGATGAATACAAGGAGATTAATTTTTTGTTTGAATACATATTCTCTCCGTGTTTATAGAATCACAATTCATTCAAAAACATGGGTAATGTCAGGGACTCAGGGGGGATTGAAAAAGATAAACAGTCACCTATAATTTAACCGATGAGTACTTTAACCAGAATAAATAACTTCTCGAAGGAAATAAAAGACTTAAAATCGCTAAAAAAATTTCTTTTAGAATTTTTCGATGATGAGGTAGAGATATACCTCGTGGGCTCCAGAGCAAAGGGTACAAATCATATTTCATCTGATGTTGATATAGTTATAAACTCAAGAGAGGATATTAAAGAAAAAATCGCCATGGTAAAATTTGCTATTGAAGAATCAAATTTGCCTCAAAAAGTTGATATTATTTACCTGCCAGAGGCACCTTACTTTAAAAAGATAATTGAAAGAGAAGGGATCAGGTGGAAGTAAAACCAGCTTTTGAGAACTTTTCCAGAGCACTTGGTAGGTTAGTGGAAAGCTACGAAAGAGCGAAATCTTCTAAAGATGATTATGTTTTCTTTCGGGATTCCACTATTCAGAGATTCGAATTCACTGTTGAGGCATTCTAAAATCAAAGGAAAAGCTGGAATTCAAACTACAGGAAGATTTATGAACGCTTTGTGTCTCAGTGTGAGAAGCCAAAATCCCCCTCTTTGCCAAAAGGGGGACTCAGGGGGATTGAAAACATTGAAAATTAAAATTAACCCCTTAAAATACTAACAATGAGCAAGGTTCTCGAGGTTTATAGGATACTCAAAGGCAAATTGGGCGAGGAGGAAGCCCGTGTCGTCGCAGAAGCTTTTGATGAACTCGGCGGCACATATGGAAAAACCCCAGGTTTCAAAGGGGTTAACCTGAGAATAAGGGGAATCAAAAATGGTTGATGACAAATATATAATTGGAAAACTGAGAGAAAACATAAGTCAAATTAAGAAATACGGTGTTAAGAGAATAGCACTGTTTGGATCATACATCAGGGGTGAGGCACATAAGGGGAGTGATATTGATATTCTTGTCGTATTTGAGAAGGGAAAGAAGACTTTTGATAACTATATGGATTTAAAATTCTTTCTTGAAGATCTATTCGGAAGCAAAATCGATCTCGTTATCCTGGAATCTGTGAGACCGGAGTTACAACAGGAAATATTGTCTACCATGAAGTATGTCTCGTAGATACGAATTGTATTTAACGGACATGTTATCATCCATAAACAAGATTAATAAATTTATTGAAGGTATGGAATTCGAGGATTTTGCAAATAACGAATTGGTTCAAGATGGTGTTATAAGGAATCTTGAGATAATAGGAGAAGCGGCCAAAAAGTTGCCCGATGAAATGAAAAGGCGTTACTCAAATATAGATTGGAGAAAAATTGCAGGAATGCGAGATATACTGATTCATGAATATTTTAGTGTAGATCTGGAAATTTTGTGGGATGTAATAAACAACAAACTACCAGAATTAGAAAATATTTTGAAGCAAATGCTAAAGGATGAAT
>JALSOD010000296.1 GCA_026986655.1 Caldifarciminota bacterium
GAACGATTGGACGGTTAAAGCGCGTGATTGATTTTTACAAAGGTGAAAAGGTCTTTGCGATACTAACGAAAACAGGTGTAATCTATAGGGGAGTTGATGGCACCTGGAGGCAGATTCAGAATGTGAATTTCCGTGGCCAGACTTATTGGTTTTGTGGTTACCATGCATTAACCGGTCTCGGAGACGAAATTTACATTGGCCTTTCCTGTCTGCTTGATTCAAGAAACAACCCACTGAATAAACTTGGAGTCGTCAGAATAGATTCAAGTGGAGCGGTTAGTATCATCTCACCTGATTCAATTGCCTGTATGCCAGAGGCACATGTGACGCATATAATTCCTTTGAGCAAAAGTTATTTAATTATTGGAACTGTTTGCAACCATACGGATAATCTTTCGTTTAGCGAAAGGAAAATCGGAGGCTATACATGGATTTTAAGAAATGGATTTTGGAAAAAGCAAAGATTGGGTGTGATAGAGCATAATTACATTTCTGGGATAAAGAGAACCCCTGACGGGAAAGTTTATTTCTTCACTTCTTATCCCCACGTTGCTAATTTTTCATCTCGTTTATTTGTGTATGAAGATGGTCGATTTAAACCGGTAGGGAATTTTAATCACGAGTACAACGACCCTACTGGCCCACTTGACCTCATTACAGATATGGAAGTTGATAGGAATGGGAAGCTCTGGATTTCAACGAATCATAATGGAGTTTTCAGAATTGAGGGAGACACTTTTGATATTCATCTTTTTGCATCAGAATTTGTCAAAAGCTTAGGATTTACCGAAGATAATAAACTGATTTACTGCACCAATTCGGGAACTTTTGTACATACTGATGCAGGAGAGGTAAAGATTAGTTCCTTAACCGATGTCTACACGATTTCAACCGATCAGAATGGCCACATCTGGCTTGGTGACATATCGAACGGCTTCGAAGTCTACAATCGAAATTTCAGACTTCTTTTTTCATCCGATGATTTTTACTTTCTTCCATCTCAATCAGTGAGAAGTATAGTTCATTTTGGTAAATATCATTTAATTGGAACCGACAATGGAGTAGTTATCTTAAATGATAGAAAAGTTGACCGAGTAATTCTTCCGGATGTCGTGATCAGAAGCCTTGTTATTGGACCATACAGCTATCTCTGGATTTTGAGCGGTAGTGGTTTGTATGTAATCGACACGAGAACCTGGTCCACTGATTACTTCTATTCTCCCTTGAATAGCGGGTTGCCTGCGGATACGAGAGATGTGGGGCCAAACAGTTTTTATTACAAATTAATCCGTGACGATATAGCCATTGATCCTCCAGGACACTCTGTTTGGGTTGGGACAACAAATGGTCTTGCAAGACTTGAATTAAATATCTTCTGGAATTATTCAGGTAGCAGCGTGAAACCCGTGATATTCCCTTCCCCTGTAAAATCCGGAGACAAATTCATCACGATTTCAGGAATCGAGAATGCAGAGGATATTTACATTTTCGGTATGGATGGTTCAAAGAAAAGGGTTGATTATATAATTGGTGATGGATTCGTGAGGGTAGATATTAGCGAATTTGCACCTGGTACGTATTTTATTGTTGTTGATGGGAAAAAGTTAAAATTTTCTGTAATCAGATAGGAGGCGATTGAAAATGGATAAAGAAAGGAGTCCCAAAATCCTTTTTGTAGAGGATGAAAAGAATTTATTGCTTCTTTACAGAAAAGAGTTTGAAAAGGAAAATTTTGAGATACTCACAGCTACAAGCGCAGAGGAAGGTCTAAAAATTTTAGATGAAAATCCTGATGTTGATATTGTTGTACTGGATATAAAAATGAAAGGAATGTCGGGCCTCGAGGCACTTGCAAAAATAGCGAGATCACGCAAAGACGTTGGATTGATAATCGCGACTGCATACTCTTCATTTCAGGAAGATTTTACATCCTGGCTTGCGGACGCATATATAGTAAAATCACCGGATTTTATATCTGAACTCAAAAGGGAAGTGAAAAGAATCCTAAAGGAGAAGAAAAAGTGAAGGCAATAATCCTGGCAGGGGGATTTGGTACGAGGATTAAGCCACTCACTGTAAATACCCCCAAACCGATGTTGCCATTGGTCAATCGTCCCATCCTCGTTCATGTCATTGATCTACTGAAAAGACATGGAATTGATGAAGTTATGATGCTCCTCTACTATTACCCTGATGTAATAAAGAATTATTTTGGGGATGGGACCGATTTTGACATCAGAGTAGAGTACTACACACCGGACCGCGATTACGGGACCGCAGGTGCAGTTAGGTTCGCCAAAGATTTCGTGGGAAGCGATAGAACCATTATCATCAGTGGTGACCTGCTTACGGATTTTGATCTTGGGAGTTTAATTAAAGAGCATACCGCAAAAAAGGCCGAAGCCACCATCGGTCTTACAAGGGTTAGTAATCCATTGCAGTTCGGTATCGTAATAACAGACAAGAACGGTAAAATCTTAAAATTTCTGGAGAAACCAACCTGGGGAGAAGTCTTCTCAGACACGATCAATACGGGAATATATGTTTTTGAACCCCAGGTATTTGATTACATACCCGAAGATAAAGAGTATGATTTCTCAAAAGATTTATTCCCCTGGATGCTTGAAAATGGCAAACCTCTCTATGGTGCTATTTTGAATGGATACTGGCGAGATATCGGTGATACTGATTCCTATAGATTTGCCCATTACGACGTGTTTGAAGGCAAAGTCCAGATAGAAGTTCCGGGGAAAAAGCTCAATCTGATCGGCAGGGATGTGAGAATTGGCGATGAGGTTTCAATCTGTGCAAATGTGAAATTCAAGGGCACTGTTGTGCTTGGAAACAATACTCGTATAAAAGACAATGTCAGTCTCTATAATGTTTCTATTGGGAACAACTGCACAATCGGTGAAAACGTTTTTATCGAAAACTCAATTATCTGGGACAATGTCTATATTGACGAGGGGGCAGTTATTAAAGGTGCTGTGATCGGAAACAGTGTCAGAATTTCAAAGGGCGTAAGGATTGATGAAGGAGCGGTTGTAGCTGATGAAACCACCGTGGGTAAAGGGGCAATAATAAAAGAGGGAGTGAAAATATGGCCTCGCAAGATTGTTGAGGAAGGAGCTGTGGTTTCTTCCAATCTCGTCTGGGGTGAAAAATGGAGAAAGAGTCTTTTTGAGGGTGCAAAAGTTATTGGTTTGACAAATATCGAGATAACACCTGAATTTGCAGCAAAACTCGGTGCAGCCTATGGTTCTATTCTACCAAAAAATGAGTACGTCCTTATGGGAAGAGATTCCCATCCGGCCTCACGAATGCTCAGGCGTGCATTTATGGGAGGTCTTGCATCAACCGGTGTACATGTAAGAGATGCCCAGATGACGCCGATTCCGGTTTTTAGCTATAAGATTCAATCCGTTGGTGAAATAGGAGGGGTATTTTTCAGACAATCACAGGACGACCCTCCCTCCACAGAAATCATTTTCTTTGACAAAAATGGAATGGAAATTCCTCCAGGGACGGCCAAATCCATTGAAAGGATTTTCTTCAGAGAGGATTTCAGAAGAGTTCATTACAACGAGAGTGGTGTAATACACACCCTTTCACGGATTTTTGACTACTACCGTGAGGCATACGTTAACCAGCTCAATACAAAGCAGATCAAGAACAGGGGATTCAAGCTCGTTATAGACTTTTCCCACGGTTCGGTTTCACAGTTTTTCCCGGATATTTTGAACAACATTGGGGTAGATTTTATTGGTCTTAATGCCTACATAGACACGACCAGGTTGGCCAAACCTGAAAATGAAGTCAATAAACACCTCGAGCAACTTTCGACCATTTTAAAATCTTTAAAAGTCAACCTTGGATTTTATCTTTTCCCGTCCGGTACAAAGCTAATCTTGATTGATGAAATTGGAAGGATCCACAAAGACCTCGATTTGCTTGTTCTCCTTGCCTGGCTATTTATAAAAAATTACAAAAATTCGAAGATAGCAGTACCCAACTATGCTCCCATGGTAATCGAAGAGTTTGCCAGGAGGAACGGTGTGAAACTGGATAGAATTTCGAGCAGCCCAAGAGAGATGTTTGAATACGCACACAAAGAGAGTGCAAAATTTGTTGGTTCTGGCGAGGGGGAGTTCATTCTACCCGATTTCCACTATGCACCGGATGCCATGTTTGTTATAGGAAAGATTCTTGAATTGCTTTCGAGGGATACAACCACAATTGCTGAAATTTATGATGAAATTCCCAAGACAAGACTACTTGTTGAAAAATTCTCCTGTCCTGTTGATCTCAAGGGCACGGTTATGAGAATGATGAGTGAAGTTGCGAGGTATGAGAAAGCCTCATTACTTGATGGTGTGAAAATTTTCTATGATAAAAGTTGGGTTATGCTAAGACCTGATCCCTACAAACCTTACGTTTATCTTTATGTCGAAGCTGATACAGATGAAAAAGCACAGGCTTTGATGAATGATTACAGGGAGAAGGTTCTTACCTGGATAAAAATTGGTAAGAGCGAGAGAGAATGACCAACAATGTATACGAAATTAAGCCAGGTCTATTCTGGATAGGGGAAACAGTTGCGGGGTTAGCGATAAAAAATGCTTATCTTTTGATCGAAGGAAACGAAGGTGTTTTATTTGATCCCGGATTTTTTCATAGAAGCATAATCGGGACAATTATCGAGAAACGGCCGGACTTAAAATTGAAGTATATCATTTATCCCACAGTAAATTTTGAGCATTATCCATTGATCTGGGAGCTCTCACAGGCTGACTATACAAAAGATTCACAGATAATTGTGCACGAAATTCATAGAAAATTCCTTGAGCCACTTAAATTTGGTGAAAAATTATTGTTTGTAGCTGATCATACCTTGAGAAGTGCTCATTGCAATATTCGATTCATCCCTGTTGGGGTTCTAAATTTCCCGGGAACACTTTTTACCTATCTTGAAAAACACAAAACTCTACTCTCAGGACCAATATTCGGTTCTCTTTATGAGAGGAATATCAAGAATATCTACGTTGAAGATCCTGAATATTTCAAGTTTGTCGAGAGTTTTCACCGTGGATATCATGTTACATCACGGTATCTGGCGAAACCCATTGATATTGTGAAGACTCTACATCCCGAGATTCTTGGTCCGTCTACAGGACTGCTGTACAGGGGGAAAATAATAAAAGATCTCGTCGATTTTCTTGCAGTGAATGCGGATGTGGAAGAAACCTTTTTCGAAGAGCTGGTCGACAACGTGATGGAAGTAATCACGACAGCACTTAATATCCGGGACGCTTTGCCTCAAATCATGGACTTGATAACAAAAAGAACAACAATTAAGGATATTGCGATATTAACTTTTAACGATCCTCTCACTTTAACCACAGCGAGAGACAGGGGAAAGATTAAGCTCGATGAATACAGAAAGAATTCAAAGTTGATGGCGGATATAGCAAAAGCTGTCAATCGGAGTGCAATTTTTGAGTTTCACCTTCCGGCTTTTGCAAAATATCTTGAGGAGGGAAAGTTTTATCTTGTACCATTGAAGATTCAACACGGCCCCAAAAGTGCTCTTGTCATATCTGTTTATGGAGAGCTGGATGAGGACCTAAAAGGTTTCCTGTATAAAATTTTACCTGCTATTTCTGCTGCTGTGGATCGAGAAAACATTTATGAAAGGCTAATACTTGAAATTCAGAGATACAAAGACCAGATATGGATCGACAGTTTAACAGGATTGTATAACAAGAACTACCTTCTCAAAGAGGCAGGGAAAATATTTGCTTCCTACGAGAGATACGGAAATCACTTTTCTCTTGTTATGTTTGATATTGATGATTTTAAGAAAATTAACGATACCTACGGACATCTTGTAGGAGATGTGGTTCTTGAAGATTCTGGTGAAATAATAAGGCGGTATTCGAGAAAAACAGATATACCAATCAGGTTTGGGGGAGAGGAGTTCCTGGTCATTCTCCCACATACTAAATCTCGAGGTGCCTACATCTTTTCGGAAAAGATCAGGAGTATCATCAGGAAGAAGAAGTTTCGTACGAAGAATGCTGAATTTACAATTACGGTTAGTGCAGGTGTTGCAGGTACAGATATTCTACCCGAGGTTAAAGATTTTGATGAGCTTGTGAAGTTCACCGATATGGCACTGTATGAGGCCAAAAAGAGAGGAAAGGATCAAACCGTAATCCACAAGTAATGAAAAGAGCTTTACTTTTTGATATTGATGGAACATTGATACTATCAGGTGGTGCAGGTGCAAGGGCACTCGATAGAGCCTTCAAGTACCTCTACGGCGTCGAACAAGCCATGAAGGATATTCATCCACATGGCAAAACCGATCCAGAAATTGTAAGAGAGATATTTCAAAGGAAATTGCTTCGGGAGCCATCACGAGAAGAAGTCTCAATTGCTCTCTATTTTTACGTATATTTTCTGAGGCATGAGGTACAGAGTGCATTGAAGTTCAGGGTTCTACCTGGCGTAAAAGAACTCTTGAAGGAGCTTGAAAGAAACTCTAATTTTTTAAACGGTCTTGCCACAGGGAATGTAAAAGCAGGTGCCAGAGTCAAGCTCAGTCGGCCTGGACTCTGGGGATATTTTCTCTTTGGTGGATTTGGATCAGACTCAGAAAATAGGACAGAAATTCTAAAGAAAGCTGTCGAGAGAGCTAAGAATCTGTCAAATAACTCCGTTAAACCC
>JALSOD010000297.1 GCA_026986655.1 Caldifarciminota bacterium
CAGCATATCCGCCACCAACTGTGGCACCAAAGCCACCTGCCATATTGTCAGTACCTCCGCTTACTACAGTGAAATTATTACTGGCAATGTTTCCAGTTCCACCTCCAACATAGGAGTCGTTACCGCTTGCCGTATTAAGCTGGCCACCAGCTACCACAGATATAAATCCACTCGCAGTGTTGTTGTTACCAGATCCGATAAATGCCAATTCACCATTTGCAATGTTATAACTCCCACCACCCACAGCGGCATATTTGCCTCTTACTATGTTGTGTTTCCCTCCGCCAATAAATGCGAAGGCTGAGTCAACTCTGTTGGAATCGCCGCCTGCTATCACACTGAAACTGTCTGAGACAGTGTTACGATACCCTGAAAATACACCAGAGTATTTGTCAGAAATTCTATTGTTAGAACCACCTCCTACTATGGAGTAATCACCCATTGTTGTATCAGCGTATCCACCACCTATAGCGGAGTGGAAGCCATTTGCAAAATTCTTTTCCCCACCGCCTACAAAGGCGTAGCTCACATTGGTGGAATTGTTTTTACCGCCTCCTATAAACGAGAAGTTACCACCTGCTGAATTCTCTCTACCGCCAACGACAACGGAAGTATCTCCGGCCACAAGATTCCCCTGACCGGCTCCAATGAAACTGAGTTCCCCATACGCTTCATTCAACTTTCCTCCGACTATGCTTGAGTAGATGCCCTCTGCATAATTGCCACGTCCACCTGCCACCACCGAATAATCCTGTTCACTCCTGTTGTTGTATCCGCTTAAAACGCCTGCACAAACCACATTCAAACCGGATTTTCCGGTGAAAGAATGATGCCCAAGGTTTACATGGGTTACTGCGTTGTTTCCAATAAGTTGATTATTTTCATCTGCTGAAATTCCATGTGGGGAAACGGGCAATATGATAGGTCCTTCCTCTTTCCATGGGCTTGGCGGAACACCTCTTAATGAATCTGCGATGTGCGCAAATGAAGCAGTATCGGCGGATTCTGCAAACAGGGATGTATCTGCTTGCCCTGCATAGTCCGCTATGTGCGCGGTATCGGCATGGATTGACCAGTGCGAGCTTGTTGCTGAATCGGCAGTTGTGGCGTGGTAAGCCTCAAAAGATAACACCGATGTGTCTGATTGGAATGCGTGATAGGCTACGAAGGATGTGTCCGCATGGGTGGTGTAAAACGCCGTGTCCGCACTCACAGCATGTCCCGCACTCTGGGCAAAAGCCGCCGTGTCCGATGTCATAGAATGAATGGCAGAGTTCGCCTGCCCGGCATTATTGGCAAACTCAGCGGTGTCGGCATGGACGGCAAAGTAGGCGGTATCCGATGTTCTCGCATGCTCAACCGAGACCGTGGTATCGTAGAAGGCGACGAAGATGGCTGTATCTGCTACATGGGCATGGGCTGCATAAACCGATGTATCAGATGTTGCCGCATGTCCCGCACCTGAAGAGTATGTTGCCGTATCCGCACTGACCGCATGCCCTGTGTTCTGAGCATAGGTTGCCGTATCAGCATGGGTGGTGTAAAACGCCGTATCCGCGCTCACAGCATGACCCGCACTCTGTGCAAAAGCTGCCGTGTCCGATGTCGTAGAATGAAGGGCAGAGTTCGCCTGCCCCGCACTACTGGCAAAATTTGCAGTGTCGGCACTCACCGCATGCCCGGCATTCTGCGCATAGTTTGATGTGTCTGAATATAGTGAGTAACCTGCTGTGTCAGCATTTGTTGTATGAGTAGCCTCAAGTGCGGTATCGGAAATTATAGCATGTGACGTAAAGACAGAAGTGTCAGCATATAATGAATGTCGAGCAAATCCTGATGTATCGGAATTTATAGAGTTGTAGGAAAAGTTCGACGTATCAGCGTGCACAGACCTGAGAGAGTAACCTGAAGTATCCGAGTAATATGAATAGCCCGAAGTATCCGAATTTACAGCATGCAAGGTGAATCCCGATGTGTCCGCATGAATAGACGAATAAGCAAAATTCGTGCTATCAGCAGTTAAAGCCCGATGTGCAAAATCTGATGTATCTGCATGATATGCCCTGTGTGCTATAATTGATGTATCCGCCTTTAAACCAAATAAAGCAGTATCTGAAGATATTGCGTGCCCGGCATTTGATGCTTGAAAGCTATAACCAACGGATACAATTGGTTTCCTTGGCCTAAGGACCTCACTTCCGATTTGTGTTTCTATCCACCTTTCCTGACCATTGAAAACGGCCTGTGGAATTGGGGTGATCTCTCCAAGAATTACGTTAAACAATCCTTTAATAACTGGCACATTTGAATGTGTTTCCTGCCATAGTACACTGCCACCAGTTGCGGAGTTATATATTCTGAATGTTATTGACAGGGTATCTGTTACAAGTGAGTCATTTTCATTGGTAAGAATCCCCTGGTAGTTTATCATGTGAGGAACTTCCTGTTTGACCTTTCTGATAGGCTCTATTCTATAGTCCTTACCTTTTACATAGGATATAGGCCCTCCTGCCAACAGAAGGGTTACCAACATCAGTATATTCATTACACACCTCCTGTTAAAGATCTTATGAAATCTTCCACCCCCATAGAGAACTTATACCTTTATCATGCATGTACGGGGAATATATTCCTTAAAGAGGCGCCTCTATGAAGGCAAGAACAACTCTTAATATTCATAATATTTTAAATATATCAAGATATTTTAAATATATCAAGTAAATTTTATTCTAATTTAACTATCCTAATATTGCAAGCATTATTTCAACTATCATTTCAACAATCTGACATGGTATCCCGGGATTGTCGTTGGGAGATCGATTAGAGATTAAATAACTCTCTATAGAATTATGGGAGAGTACAGGAAGACCTGGAATTATTCTGGACAACTATACTAAAAAGATAAAACTTGTTAAATGTGGCTAAGAGTGAATATACTTAAAGTCATGGAATCGCGTATTGTAGTTGTTGGAGCAGGTGCAATTGGAGGTATAACTGCTGCATTTATAGCTAAATCTGGCTACGATGTCACTCTAATTACAAAATACCCTGAGCTTGCAGAAACGATCCGCGAGAAAGGACTCCTTATCACGGGGGTAAAGGGTACGCACCGAGTTAAGATGAAAGCTTATCCCCGTATTTCAGACCTAAATGAGCAGGTGGACATCGTATTTCTCGCTACAAAGGCCACAGACATGGAAGAGGCCACAGGACAAATCCTTCCATTTATCCATAAGAATTCACTTGTAGTGTCCATGCAAAACGGAATTTGCGAATATAAACTCGCGGAGATTGTTGGGGTTGAGAGAACCGTGGGTTGTGTTGTAGGATGGGGTGCCACAATGGTGGAGCCAGGACACCTTGAAATGACATCAACAGGACGATTCTGGATCGGATATATCCACAAACAATCCTCTGATAAAGGTCTTGAAACTATTAAATCCCTGCTTGAAACGGTTGTACCAGTGACGATTACTCCGAACATAATTTCTGAGCTGTATTCCAAGCTCATTATCAATTCGGCAATTACATCAATGGGCGCCATAACGGGCTTGTATCTCGGCGAAATGCTATCCAGTGGAAAGATTCGGAGGATTTTTATCGAAATCATGAAAGAGGCCCTTGAAGTTGCAGACTCCATGGGGATTCAAGTACCAGCATATGAGGGAAAATTAGATTATTACAAACTCGTGAATGCAAAGGGATGGCTGGGGAATCTATACCGCTACGCAATCCTGAGGATAGTTGGCTTTAAATATAGAAAACTTAAATCCTCGAGCCTCCAATCCCTGGAGAGAGGGAAACCCACAGAAATTGACTTCCTCAACGGTTTCATCGTGAGGAAAGCGGAAGAATTTGGCCTCTTTACTCCAGTTAATGAGGAAATAGTTGAAATGATAAAAGAAATAGAACAAGGCAAACGAAAAATTTCACCAGACAATGTGGAGGAAATCCTTATTCATATACCCCCTACCAGAAACTATAATCCGTAAAAATCTTACGAAAAACCGCTACTATAAAAAATAAACCGGCACCTTTATGGGTCTCTTCGGAAATTTTTAACCATTAGGCTGAATTGCACATGATCAAGAAGATTTGGCATCCCATTAGTCTCCTTTCTCACGAAGGGAATTTTTCAGTTTTTCAAAGCGGTCGACATCTGCCAGCCACTCCCTCCTGAAGAAGGGGAATTTTTATGTCTGGATCCCCCTTTGAGCGAAGGAGGATTTTTATCTTTTTTCAAATTTCAAACAATCTCGGAACCTTTTTGACAAAGGCATTGCCTCCCGTCAGAGACGGGAGGCAATGCCTTTGATTCTACCAGTCTATCAATCTTTTCTCACCCTCTAATTCTCTGATTTTAGTCACGTCCTGGGTAACTTCAAGGGTTCCCCGATACCTGCCATTCCTGTCTCTCACAGCAAAATACTGGATGTAAACGAATCTTCCATTAAAATTCAACCAGAACTCCGCCCTATCCCTTTCACCCGACTTAAACGCATTGAGAATTTTGTTCACAATGTGGACACTACTTGGTGGATGGCACAGTTGAACCGGTCTCCCGATAATTGATTCTGTTCTGTCAAAAATCCTATCCTTGTCGGAGAAAAACTTCACCCTATCGTGCTCGTCAATAAAGGTCACATCCAGGGGTAAATAGTTCAAAACAAGGCTCACCTGCTCAGGTGTGAGAAACCCCGTTTCCAGCCTGATATCTTCGAGAGTAGGAATTTGGTATCCATCTGGCACAAGTGTAACCCCCTTATCCGCCAATTCTCTCTGCATGTGGTCGGGCAATTTGTCAAAGTCTATGCCTTCGTTGATCTGATATGGGTAAATTGGTTCAGCGTCTGACTCAAATTCTTCCGGCTTGACCTTGTAATACCCAATCTTGTCCTCCTGCATGCGAATTGCAACCCATTCACCCTCTTTGAATACGCCCAATACTGTGGGATAAAGAATGTTATTTTCTCTGAAGGTCATGTCAACAAGACTTTCAGCAAGGTCATAGCCAATCTCAAAAATCTCTTTATCATCCCCACGGTCAAGTACTTTTATAAATTTCTTGATTTTCCCTCTGATCTCGTCGTGCTTTTTCCACAACACAGTCGGTACCGCATTCAACCCTCGCCTCTCAAGGTAAGGGAAAAGTATCAACTCCTCACGGTTATAATGGGTCCTACCGACATTATCAAGTGAGCGCATCACAAAACGGATGTTCTTTAAAATATCCTCTCTCATCTTTTCATTTTTCGCGTTTCTGAGGGAATTAACATACAAATTCAACACCTCAGCATCTTTCAAAATCTTGCTATTCTCCTCGAAAAGTGTCTTTACAGGATGTCCCCCCGGTAAACTGTCAAATTTCCCAGCTCCAGCGACTGATTCGCGGAAGATTTGAACATGAATATCACACAATCGTGCAATCTCCGTTGGCTTAATACCTTCCTTCACAAGTTCCTGCTCCACAAGTGGAATTTCCAGGGGAGAAACACTCGCAAGCACATCTTTAAACTTTTCGACGAGTACCTCCGGTGACTCACCTCTATGAATAGCCTTCAAAATTTCCTTCAGCTTTTCCTTCTTTAACTCCTTGTTCATCAAAAGCTCTGACATGATTTCCTCCCTTTAAATATCACTTATTTAGTGATATTATATCGAGACTGAGACAAAATTTCAATAGAATCTGTTTTATAATTATCTGCAATGAAATCGATTGATGGAATTGAAGTTATAACATTTGATGGCGACGGGACGCTCTGGGATTTTAAAAAGGTCATGAGGTACGCCCTCAAAAAGCTTGTAGAAAGGCTAAGAAATCTTGGTATCAACGCCAAGATTGAAGATTTCATTGAAGTCAGGAAAACAGTTGCAGAACAAAGTCCTGACCTTTCTTTGTACAAAATAAGGAGAATCTCCATGCATGAAACTCTAAAATTTTACAAATCTTATGATCCCCGGTTGGCCGAAGAACTTTTTAAGCTATACCTTGAGTACAGACACGAAAGGATCGAGCTTTACGATGATGTTATCCCGGTATTAGAACAACTGAAAAATCACTACAAAATTGGCCTGATAACGAATGGCAACACCAGATTTGAGAATCATCCAATATCAAAATATTTCGACTTTGCGATTCAGGCTTCTCTACTTGGGATATCCAAGCCTGATTCACGTGTGTTTAAAAGGGCCATTGAGCTCGCAGGTACCGAAAAAATTCTCCATGTGGGCGATTCGATCGAAGAAGACTACCTCGGAGCTAAAAGTGTGGGACTCAGTGCAATCTGGCTAAACAGAGAGGGGATCAAACCCGACGTCAAAATAGACCACGAAATTCATTCTCTGCAAGAACTCCAGGACCAGATTGTAAATTTCCTTTTATAGCAAAATTTAACTATCCTCAACTTTTTCAAATTTATGATTTGAGGAGCCGTATTATTTTTTTTAAATTGTTGCCATTTTGAATCAGAGGGGAGGATTTTCTCTCGATCCTCCCTTATACACTCTCCACCTAAAAGCAAAATTATTATGTTGATGCGTAATTGAATATAAACTACCTTCATCGTAGAATTACTAAAATGGAGTGTACAATAACGGATAGAGAAATCATCGTGTATATCCTGAGATCAAAATTTCCCATACATTCTGAAAATTTTTATGTGATTCATCCGAGAGCATACTCTTTAACA
>JALSOD010000298.1 GCA_026986655.1 Caldifarciminota bacterium
TTCTTGTGAATACGTGTCAACCTTGTGTACTAAAACCTTTGAAGGTATTGAGGAAAAAGTATCTCATGAGAGCTTTATTTGAAATGCATACCTTGATAGATAACTGCGAGAACAATGATGTATAGGTTGAACGATTTTGTGCTAAAATAGTCCATTGTAATGGAGATTCCATCGTTAGTATGTCAAATGGTTGATAACTTGCTAATTCCCCAGAATTAATCTTCAGAGTTTGAATCAAATCTGGATGGGTTTAACTTTCCTTTCACAGTTCAGGTTTCTGAGTAATTCCCTTATACTTACTTTTTTCTCAGGATGGACAAAATCACAGGTTATCTCACACATTGGAACAAGTACGAAACAGCGGTTACATAAATCAACGTGAGGGATATCGAGAATCTTTGATTTGACAGTAACATCACCGTAAAAAAGTATGTCTATATCTATGACTCGTGGTCCCCACCGAAAAGTTTCCTTTCTTCCGATTTTATTCTCTATAAGTTTTAGCAGCTCGAGCAATCTGAAGGGACCTAATTTTGTTGAAACCTGTGCTACTGAGTTTAAAAACTCTGGCTGTTCCTCGACTCCATAGGGTTTTGTTTGATAAAACCGGGATGTTTTTAAAAATTCAATTCCCGCTCTTTCAAGCTCGGAATATGCCCTCTCAATATTACCCTTTCTGTCCCCAATATTACTGCCAAACCCAAGGAATATATCATCTGGCATTAGTGAAGTTTTACACGGCTACCGGCTTTTTCAGCAATGCCTCAAAATCTTCTTTGTACTTGGTTGCAAAATTTTCAACCACACAGGCAGCAGAATCTCCAAGAGGACAGAAGGTTTTCCCTCTTATTGCTTTCACAACGTCAAGTAGAAGGTTGTAATCTTCCTCTGTGCCTTCTCCACTCTCTATTTTCTTCAAAATCTTCACCAGCCAGGGAGTTCCTTCCCTGCAGGGTGTACATTTTCCGCATGACTCCTCTGCATAAAATTCGGCTGCCCTTCTTGCATAAGTAACAGCGCTGAAAGATTTGTCCAGTACAATTACACCTCCAGAACCGAGCATGGACCCCTTTGCTGCAATTGATTCATAATCAACAGGCACGTCAATTTCATCAGGAGTCAATACAGGGGCTGAGACACCCCCGGGTATAACACCGAAAAGTTCATGACCTTCTTTCAAACCTCCGCAAACGTCAAAAACGAGCTGTTTCAAAGTAATTGCACCGAGGGGAATTTCATAAACGCCTGGTCTCTTTATAGCCCCTGAGCAGGAAAAAAGTTTAGTTCCCGGGCTTTTTTCGGTTCCGAATTGACGATACCAGGTTGGACCGTGCAGTACGATGAAGGGGACATTTGAAAGTGTCTCGACATTGTTTACGACTGTCGGGCAGGAGTAGAGTCCATGCGTTGCCGGGAATGGAGGTCTCTTCCTGGGATGCCCCCTTCTTCCCTCAAGAGACTCAAGTAGTGCTGTTTCCTCTCCACATATATATGCTCCTGCACCGATATAAACATAGATTTCGATATCAAAGCCAGAATTCAGGATATTTTTTCCGAGAAAGCCAGCTTTCCTGGCCTCTTCAATGGCATTAAGGAGTCTTTCTCTTGCAAGAGGGTACTCCTTTCTGAGGTAAATGTAACCTTCATGGGCACCTATTGCGTAGGCTGCAAGAATGATACCTTCAATCAACATGTGGGGCTCTTCCTCGAGAATCACCCTATCCTTAAATGTGCCGGGCTCGCCCTCGTCCGCATTGGCTACAACGTATTTGGGTTTATCAGTATCCTTTGGCACAAAGCTCCACTTAACACCTGTTGGGAATCCGGCACCACCTCTTCCTCTCAAGCCCGAGGACTTTACTAACTCGATGACCTCATCGGGTGAATAGGTTGAAAGAGCCTTCTTTAAGGCCTTGTATCCTCCCCCTTTTTCATAAGTTTGCAATGACCATGAGTTTGGTTTCCCTATATCCCTGAGTAAAATTCTTTCAAACTCAACCACTTGCTTCCTCCCTCGGTTTCAAATACAGACCAATTGGAATCAGAATGACATAACCAATTGTCAATGAGAGAACTGAAATTACAGTGTCTCCAAGATAGAGGAAAATAAATCCAATTAGAACAAGAAGCAAACCCAGTGCCATAAAGAGATAGTTAAGCTTACCGTAATACAAGCCTTTGAAAACATACTCTTGTCTTGCTTTCTCTTTACGGTGTCGTCTCCGTGATCTTGAGGTAGTCATAATCTTCCTCCCTTAATTTCTGAATTTTACCATACTTGACAAGGTAAAAAGTTATAAACCCTTCATCCCGACCAAACAAGATGTCTCCTTCCAGTCCGTGGTAAATTCCCATCCTGTTCAATTCTCTTGTAACGTCTTCAGGATTTGATAGCACATTTTTCTGGTAGAGTAATCGGATGAGCTTGCCTGTGTCATAGCCGATTATGTTAAACCGGGATGGGGGATGCCCAAAAATTTCGTTAAATGCCTCTTCAAATCGCATTAAAGACGATTCCCTTTCTATCTCTGCATTGTAATTGATGGGGAGGGTTGAGATTAGAAGTTTATCGAGTGTCCCAAGCCCTCTTTTTATCGCCCTTTTAGCCCACTGTTCGAGTCCAAAAATGGGAGTAAAGTTCTCCGAGGCCCGTAGCTGCCCGGCGAGAATGTAAGAACCTTCATCACAGATTGGAATAAAAATCGCCTCCACATTTGCAGAATTCAGATAATCAACAATATCACTGAAGTCGGTGCTATCCGGATCATACATTTTGATAACCTGAATTTGTGAGCCGTACATGATGGAGAATTTCTTTGCCTGCTCTAATAAGGAATAACCGAGACTTGTCTTTGGCATGATGAAAGCAAAGTTGTAGTATCCGAGGATATTCACGACAAATTTCACTTGCTCCTTTAGTTCCATGTAGTATTTCAAAACATAGGGAAAATAGTTATCGTATTCGTCAATCAGCGTCATGTCTTTCGCAATAGGCGAAATAACAGGCAAGTTGTAGTCTTCGACGTTCCTCAAAAGGGATCTCATGTTCAAAGAGGTTAAAGGCCCTACGATTAATGATGTTTGAGAATTAACAATTTTTGCTGCAGCATCATAAACTCTCCCCGGGGTATTTTTGGTGTCCCAGAGATGAATTTCTACTTTTGTCCTCCCCAACCCCATCTTTAATCCATCGAAAAAATCGTTACCTATGGGGGCAAGTGGTCCACTCATGGGCAAGAGCAGGTCTATCCTCGCAAGTTGGAGTATTAAAAGTAGAACCAAATTTTGCATTATCAATCAAACTCGAGTGAAGGTCCCTTCGACTCTTTGTATTTGCCAAGAATAGTTTCCCTGATCTTCTTCTCAACCGGAGGAGGGACAAGCCCATCAACATCCTTTCCGAGTAGAGCTATCTCTTTTACAAGACTTGAGGCAAGATACGCATATTCTTCAGACGGTATTAAAAAAATAGTCTCAACCTCAGGGTACATACGACGGTTCATCCAGGCCATCTTGAACTCATACTCGAAATCCGAAACAGCTCTCAATCCTCTGATTATGGCGCGAGCACCAACTTTCTTCGCAAAATCTACCAACAATCCGGTGAATCCCTGAACTTCAACGTTGGGGATACCCTGGACGGATTCCTTTACAAGTTTGATTCTCTCTTCAAGGGTAAACATTGTTTTTTTGTGCAGAGGGTCTGCAACGGCAACAATAATTTTTGGGAAAAGAGTTGATGCTCTCCTGATTATATCGAGATGTCCCATTGTGATAGGATCGAAACTACCTGGAAATATGGCTATAAAAGATGATTTTTGAGTCACTTAAAGTCACCTCCTTCTCGATGTTTAGGTCATGTATCTCTGGCGTCTCGGTCGTCTTCCTGACCTCGAGTACAAATATGCCTTCATTTTCGAGGATAAGAGCAATATCATCAAGCATTTTTTTTATGTTTTTCAGGTTATATGGTGGGTCTGCAAAGATGAAATCAAATCTCTCCCCTCGAAGAGAAAAATCCTTTATTGCACTTTGGACACTTTTTTTAATGACAATTATTTTTTCCGTATATCCCAGTTTTTCAGCGTTGGCTTTTATGGTCTGGATGGATTTCCAGGACTTATCTACGAATACAACGCTCCTTGCTCCGCGTGAAAGTGCTTCAAACCCCACTGCACCGCTACCAGCAAAGAGTTCAAGAACCTTTTTATCCACTATCCAGCTGCCTAACCTATCGAAGAGTGAGCGTTTGAGTAAGGATTGAGTGGGTCTTATTCCGGAAGGGACCCGAATTTTAGTTCCCCTTCTTTCACCGCCCTGAATTTCTATGCCAGGTTTCATTTACCCTGATGAACTACGATTTGCGGATACGGTATGGTAATACCGTTCTTATCCAATTCTTCTTTAATTCCCTGAACCAGATAGTCTTTTGCAGAGAGAAAATCAGTACGTTTGACCCAGACTCTAACGGATAGGTTAACAGATGAATCGGCGAGTTCCTGCACAAGAATCATGGGTTCTGGCTCCGCGAGAAAAATGCTGGAGGATTTGATGAAATTCATAATCACACTCTTTGCTTTGGAGACGTCATCATCGTAAGAAATACCAACGATGGCCTCTATCCTTCGAATGTCAAATTTAGCGTAATTTTTGATGTTTGATTTTAGAACGGTCTCGTTTGGTATCCTGATGAATATATTGTCAAACGTCCTCAATTTAGTTGAGAGAAGATCGATGGATAGAACTATCCCTGTGGTTCCTCCAATGTCTACAGCATCTCCGATTTGAAACGGTGCATCGATAAGAAGGAAAATTCCGGAGATAAGATTTGAAATTGAAGTCTGTGCGGCAAATCCAACTGCAACTGAAAATAGTCCAAGTGCCGCTATAAGAGAAGCAATATTAACACCTAAAGCATTCAGAGTCAGGATTATAGCAACCGTATAAACGGAATAGGTAATAATTTTGTCAATTAATTGATAAACATGTTCACCGTGAGACTCTCTAAGCCCCCTTAACACCCGGTTTTTTACAAGTCGAACGATGATGATAACCGCGAACCAGATCAGGACCACATAAAGTAAAATTTTTATGTCTCCTATGATGCGAGAGACACTTGGTAGCTTATCCATAATTGAAAATTCTCGTTTTTATTTTTCCGAGGTTCCTTCTTAAAAGTCTCTCAAGTCCTTTTCTGGCGATATTAACTTCACCCCGTTTTATTTCCCTTGCCCCTCTTTCTGGTGGTTCATCTGAATAATAAACGATGATTTCATTGTCCTCCACCACTACCTCGACTTTCTCAGAGATCCAGATACCGTTTACGTCATAAATACTCAGCTGGTAAGAGTCTATCAGTAATTTCTCAAGTTTCCTCTGTTCATGATCCCTATTTTTTATAATCACGGGGACAAACACTTCGGATTCTCGTCGTTTGCCCGCCTCTGGTTCTCCAAATACGTTACTTTCGTAGTAATAGTAAATAGCTCCTTCGTGCAATTCGCCGAACCAGGCATCTTTTAGATTGTCCGGTTTAATATTTTCGATTGTGATTTCATCATGTCCCTTTTTGGCGGCAATATCAACCTCGATTGGAAGAAGAATGTAAACTTTTTTCTCCTTTTTGGGACCCACGATCACGGGTACGTCAAATTTTACGAGAACCGGTTTATCTAAATAGGATGGGGTAGCAATAAACTCATATCCATCAAAGTCGTAGATCAGATACTTTGAACTCACCTCATTACCGTTTTTTTCAACGAAAACTTTGTAGACACCCCCTCCTACTTTTTCAATTTTAACTGAATAATCGTTGACTTCTATAGTTTTCAGGGGTTCCATGTCACTTTGGTGTGATGGCAATGAATCTCGGAATACCCCTTCTTGACAGCTTCATGATAATTGGCTTTTCCGAATCTTTGTAAATCTTTTTCGCCTTGACAAAGTCATCAAGGGTTTTTATCTCGACTTTTCCTATTTTCAGTATGATGTCTCCCACCTGTACTCCGGCATCAGAGGCTTTCCCCTCTGGATCAACTTTGATTACCACGACACCTTTATCGGCCTTAATTCCAAGCTTCTGGGCGTCATCAGATTTTACATCAACGACTGTCATTCCGAGCCACGAAGCCTTGCCCTGTGCCACCTCGCTTTCCTGTTCACCACCCATCTGCGCGAGCATCTCCTGTGGGTATTTTGTGAGTTTTGCATGTAATGTACGCTCTTTCCCGTCTTCTCCGATAACCTTAATTTCGACTTTCGTGCCAGGGGGAGTTTCAGCTACCATTAGCCTGAAGCTCTCAACATCAGTAACTTTTTTACCGTTGAACTCAACGATCACGTCTCCTTCTTTGAGACCAGCTTTTTCTGCTGGAGTGTCCTTTTCAACCTTGGCGACCAACACGCCTTCAGGTTTCTTTAATCCATAAGCCTTTGCAAGTTCAGGTGTTAGAGGCTGAGGAAGTATACCAAGATAGCCCCTTTCTATTTTTCCATTCTCGATCAACTGTTCGGCAATATGTTTGGCAAGGTTGATCGGTATGGCAAAACCGATGCCAACGAAACCACCAGAGGGAGAGGTGATTGCTGAATTGACTCCTATGACTTCCCCCTTGATGTTAACAAGAGGACCACCTGAATTTCCGGGATTGATAGCAGCATCTGTCTGAA
>JALSOD010000299.1 GCA_026986655.1 Caldifarciminota bacterium
CTCCTTAAGCGGTACAGGAGTATCCTGAGGAAAAAAGCATATTTTGCAGGTCACAATAAAAAATTTTCAAAGGAATTTGGTGAAAAATACGGGTTTACCTTCGATTTTCCCGAGGGCTGGGCTTATGTGGTGCAGGATACAGATTTTGTCAGCGTGGCAAAGCATTACCCAGACAGGTTTATGTTCTTCTACCATGAAAATGCCCCGAGAATGTTTGACAAGGACGAGATTGTCTCTCTGAGAAACAAATTAACTGCAAAATATTACGATGGAGACTATGTTTACAGGGAACATCTCATGGCGAAGGATACGACCTTCATGGGGGTACCAGCCATCAAAATATTTGGAATCTGGCAGAATGACAGGGAATATATAGGGGGTCCTTTTGAGACAATTGCATTTAACCTCAATAATAATTTTTTCATGTTTGACATGGGGGTTTTTGCACCAGATAGGAATGAAAAGCTGCAATTTTTGATAAGAATGGAGATTATTATCAGTAGTTTTAGATTTTACAACCAGGGTGAAAAATCCACATGAAAAAGGTGGCTCTCATCAGTGATTTTGGAACACATGAACCCTATGTAGGGATCATGAAATCCCGAATCTTAGAGTATATTGAGGATGTGATATTTGTTGATTTAACCCACAATGTACCCTCCTTTAATGTCAGGGCAGGACTCTTTATATTTGAATACTCGCTGAAAAATCTTTCCGATGATTTCCATTTTTTAATTGTCGTTGACCCGGGAGTGGGGAGCGAGAGGAGAGCCATCTTTGCCAAGCAGAATGGGAGATTCTTTGTGGCACCAGACAATGGTATTCTGACTCCTGTGCTTGATAATTCAACCGTTTACGAAATCACGGGCTTTGATCCGGTATCTTCCACATTTCATGGACGGGACATTTTCGCTCCTGCCCTTGGTAAACTTCTTTCCGGTGTTAAACCGACAGAAGTTGGTAAAATAATTACAGATCCAATCAAGGTGTATTTACCCCAGCCGGTGAAAGAGAGAAGTAAAATTTCCGGTGAGGTTGTTTACATCGACAAGTTCGGGAACTTGATAACAAATATTCCTATAGAGTTTGTGAGTCCCGGTGATGAGGTGGTGTTTAAAAATATGACGCTGGCTGTTATGAAATCCTACTCGGATGTTGATCAGGGTAGACCACTGGCAATCGTTGATTCCTTTGACAAACTTGAGATTGCTGTTCGTGAAGGAAGTGCGGAAAGATTTTTTGGAGCAAAAATTGGCGACAAAGTCACCGTTAAAAAATAAGGGAACTTACCTTCTTTTCCTGGAGCTGAGGGAAGATTCTGTAATAAGAGTTGGTCGACTTGGAGAGTTTCAATTCAAAAGGGGGATTTATCTCTATGTGGGGAGTGCTATGAACGGATTTGGGGCACGGATCAGGAGATATATTTCGGGTGGCAGAAAAAGACACTGGCATATTGATTATATTCTTGATGTAGCAAATTTAATGGCAATTCTTCTTATCCCATCGGAAACGAGAATCGAAGAGGAAGTTGCATCGTTGCTCGAGAAAAAATTTGAGCCAGCGGTTGATGGATTTGGATCCTCTGACACAAATTCCACCACCCACCTCTTTTACCTGGGTGATTTGAAGATTGGGTAGTTTTGAGTTATTATTGATTTGTAGTGAAAATAAAGTGGAAAAATTTCATTAGAAATCTTCCTCACATCCACATTGGGGTAAAACTGCACCTCAACTATTTTTTCGCCAGAATCAGCGGTAAATACAAAAAATTTGACATTTGCGTGGCATTTCCATCAATCGAGGATGGGATCAAAGCATGTAAAAAAATCGAGAAAGAATCGGGTATCCCCATCCCTGTTCCTGACGAAATCATCGGAGAATGCGGAATTGCCATCCTGACCGATAGAGAACATCTCGACAAAATCCTTAAATCTATTCAGGGGATCCCCTTAAAGGGCATTTATATAAGAAGGGAGGGTAAATTTGTGGAAAAAGAGGATATCTGAAGAAGGGTTACCCTCTGCGCTTCAGGAGTTCCTGCTCAACTATTTTAACATCCTCTGGATAATCAACAGGCATGCTCTTATAGGAGACCTCAACAACCCGAATCTTCATACCGTTCTCCAATGCACGCAATTGCTCGAGCTTCTCAATCATCTCCAGTTTCCCCGGTGGCAGTGAAACAAATTTGAGGAGGGAGTTTTTCCAAAAAACGTATATCCCTATGTGCTTTAGAAAAACCTCATCTTTTTTTTCTCTGTAAAAAGGTATGAGAGAGCGGGAAAAATAGAGAGCGTTTCGGTACTTATCTGTCACCACCGTAACTGCACCCGGCTTCTCTGCCTCTTTACGATTTACCCTTCGAACAGGTGTTACAATATCTACTGACTCATCAAGAGCTTCTACGAGATCATCGATAATTTTACCATCTATCAAAGGTTCATCACCCTGGAGATTCACCACAACATCAAAATCAAGGTTTTTTGCAATGTAGGCCACCCTGTCGGTCCCGGACCGTAAATCTGAAGGTGTCATCTTGCACTCAACAAATGGAGACACCACCTCGCAGATTCTTTTATCATCCGTTGCAACGATTACGTGAAAGTTTTTACTTTTCATAGCCCCTTCAACGACCCACAGAATCATGGGTTTGCCGAGTATAGGCGTTAGGGGTTTACCGGGAAACCTTGTAGAACCGTATCTGGCAGGGATGACGGTTAAAACTTTCATTTCTGCAGCTCTCCTTCGATTACCTCTTTAAACTCCTCAGCCAGCAGTTTGTAGTCTTCTACACCTTTCACCTCTATGGGTTTGTGGACTACGAGCTCGACTTTTCCCGGTGTAACTGCGAGACTCCCCTTAGGTAAAATATCCTCTGTCCCTTTAATTGTAATAGGCAGAAGAGGTAGGTTGTAATCAAGCGCCAGCCTGAATGCTCCTGTTTTCAGCGGAAGTAGTGTACTCCCATTTCCACGAGTTCCCTCGGGAAAGATCAAGACAGAGAATCCATCCTCTTTCAATCTGTCCATCTGGGATTTGATTTTCTGGTAGGCCTCTCCACGTGGAGCCTTGCGGTCTATAACAATTGAGACTTTTTTAAGAAACCATCCAAAGATTGGCATTTTTGTCAATTCTTTCTTGGCCACAGGTTTTATCGCTTTGAAGGGCAAACTGGATAGTGCTACCACGTCGAAATGACTTCTGTGATTGGTAACTACGACATAACTTCGTGTGAAATCTGCGGGGAATTCATATCTGACTTTGACCCTCATAAAGCTGGCATATCTAATGATCGTGAGCCACAGGATCCCCAGTTTGAGAGAAATCTTCCCTGATTTATCAAAAGGTAGAACAATCGGGAAAATTAAGCCAAGTATAATCACTGTTGAGATGATGATGACAATGTAGAGATAGACGCGATAGATAAACAGCAAAATTTTTTTCATTCCAATCTCACCTCAATGGTTTTAAGAACTTTAAAAATCAATACCTGTCCCGGCACGAAGCCTCTTTTCAAATATTTTTTCTTTGTCACTAATACACGACCCTTCTTATCAGGCGCAGCTTTACTCCTCTCAAGAGCCTTTATGGCTGAGAATTCAAGATCTTCCTCATCGGGTTCTTCCTTACCGGATTTTATTATAACGTGAGCACCTGGGGCGTTTTCAACGTGGAGAAAATAATCGTCCGGTGACGCAAGCTTGAATGTTATGAGCTCGTTTCCCCGTGCATTCTTTCCTCTCAAAACTGTGTAACCAGAGGGGGATACAAATTTTTCGTATGGTTCAATCCGTTCTTCGGTTTTTGAAGCACTTATCTGGGACTCACTATTCAGAATTTTTACCTTTTCCTGTTCCTCTAACTTATTCAGGAGAGTTTCGTACCCCCTTTTGTACCTTCTATATTTTTTGAAAAGTTCCTTAGCAAGGTCAGAGATTTTCTCGGAAGGTGGAATTTCCAGCTCAAATTCTTTGTTTTCCCCCTTTACAAAAATTTTCTCAGAATCAGCAACATATTTACCAGCTAATAGATTTTCTCCAGCAATCCTGTATTCTTCAAAATCTTTAACTCGTTCAAGTTCATCCAAAAGTCTGCTTGATTTTTCTTCCAGATGTACCCCAGTGGTTTCAAACTTTCCAAAATAGAAATCAAGAAGTGCGGAGTATGATTCAAACCTTCTTGAATTTTTGCAGGGGACAGGAATGGGCGAGTATATATCCAGCTCAGAACAGTAAAGTGGGGTGGGTGACTGAATAGCATCAAATATCTTTTCACCATAGGGTGGAGTAAGCCAGGGAATATATTTTGCCAGTTTTTCCACATCAGTCTTTACATCGAAAGGCTTCGGTGGTGGCGGCGTGTATGGGATTCCAGGAACCACGTCTCTGATTTTTGAGTTCTTAACCCTTTTAAATGTTTCCAGGATTTTTCCTTCCTCATTGACCAGAATCAAATTTGAATGTTTCCCTGTCAGTTCGACTGCCAGTACGATGGTACTGAGTCCTCGATCTTTCGTAAAAAGCAGGTAGAAGAGTCGATCCCATTTTTTTACTCTTATGTTTGTAAGTGTGTATCCCCTCAGATATTCTTCAAAGGCGAGAAAGTAATGTTCTTTCGCTTCTCTTTCGGTAAGATGTAATCTATACAATGTAGGATCAATTGACACAAGAAGTTTTAACTTTTTATCAAAGTAAAAGATAAAAGTCCTTTTGTTAAAGTATTTTACGTGCTTTAGTTTGTGGCCTTTGAGAGTTTCTTCAACCTCCCTTTTTACGATGAGGGCATCAATTTCAGAGAATTTCTGGTGTTTCATTAAAAGGCGTGAAATCGATACAGAATTGTGGCGGAAATTACGGGATTTTCTTCAACAACAACCCCGGAATAGATGTAAGGTGGTGTAACAAGAATCCGGGGATTCAGCTCAAAACTAAGAGAAAAATCCTGGTATTCAATATTTATCCCAAACCTTTTGACAATGTAAGTTGTGGAATATTCCTGGTTTCTCACATAATCGCCTGAGAATTTCAGGTACAACCAGTTAAAAACAGGGAAGTAAGCCCCTACAGTTAGCATAGGTGAACCATGCCCGGATTTGAATGAGATTCCACCTCCGATGAAAAATATCCTGTTATCCGTGGGGGCAAGCATATAGTCAGCCATTACATTTACACTGTCCTTTGTTGCATTTACATATGTACCCGCAAGTGACTGATCGTTGATTTCCTTTTCAATCTTTAATCCACCGCTTACAAATTCTGGTGTATTTGTAAGTACCTTTATGTATGCGTCGAACTTTGCAAACGGGGTGGCATACCCACCGGAAGCCGTGAAATAGATGCAGGATGAGCTTTTATAAGCGAAGTTAAAGCCGATTTCTCTGTTAAATGTGAAATAGGCGGCGGAGACATTCATCGTACTATCATTAAGATATACGAAGCTTCCAAACTTCTGCCATCTCATTAAAATTCCGACAGGATTAACATAGTTTCCTGTAGAGAACGTGATGAAATTATTGTAACCAGAGATGGAGGATGGGAACGTGGTCAAATTATCAAAACTGTTCAAGAAAATCTTTGAGGGGCCGAGTGCTTCGTAAGGCTGGGAAAATAGTAAAAAGGGGAGCCACATTATCATCATTAAAAGTTTTCTCATGGCTCCCCTCTCCTTTGCTATAGACTTGCAAATAGTGTTACAAAGTAGTTGTAATTCATCACAAGGATGTTGAATGAGTTCGTATTTACACCTCTGGCAGTCACGTATATGTAGAACTCACCGTCACCGTTGATAATCTGACTAACAAAGAAATTCATCAGTCCACTCATATTGAAAAATGAAGCCCAATTATCTCCTGTGACAACCACCGTATCCTGAGGTGGAATCACGATAGATCCCAGCTCAACAGCGCTATCTGCCACATTCTGGCTTGTAAGCGTTGAATCATCTGAAAAATACACATAGAATGAAGCAGTATCAGTACCAAGATTTACAAGAACAGCTGTGGCAGAATCCGGTCTCAAACTGTCGATGTTGCCCACGTATTCCTGCCAATTGCTAACAATACTGTCCATTACAATGTGTCTCCTTAAAAAACCAGAATCTGGTGTCATAACACCAAGCGATGTACCTTCCATATTTGTACTATCCACTACCGGGATAGTTGCAGGTACTGAAATTGGAAGTTTAACTTCAGTACATCCCCAGAATAGAATTCCAGAAACGATTGCAATTATCCCTATTTGTATTATTTTCCTCATTAGACAACCTCCTTGTAATGTTTATATCAGGATTTGAAATAATACGGTCAGATATCGCTTAATTCAACAAATTCTCACGGAAGCATTATTTTAATTGAATGTGGAACTACCTCGATATCCACAGGTAATCTTCCCATAGGCTCCGAATCAACATGAAAATAGGAATCTCCTTTGATGGTAATCTTCTTTGCTTTTAGCAGTAAGACATCCGACCACTTGTAGTGACTTGAATTCAGAATTGACCATACATATCTCAAATCATCAAAAAATCCACTCCTTGTGAAAATACAAACATCCAGGTATCCGTCAAAGATATTGGCGCGCGGGGCAATCTTGAATTTTCCACCATAGAGAGACACGTTGTTAACCATAATCTGGTATCCATAATATTTTTCTCCATCTACGATGAT
>JALSOD010000300.1 GCA_026986655.1 Caldifarciminota bacterium
CTCAATTCCTACTCTGTTTGCGGTGAAATGGAAGAATGTCCATGCAATATACGCAAGATAAAAATTTTCTCCCCTTATTCTTAAAACATTGAGCCCAAAAACTATTGATACACCCCATACGAAACTTGTAAACAGTTCAAGGATTGTGTTTAACCTATAACTCCACATCTCTTCTAAATTCATTTTTATGGATACCCAGATAAGTTTAATCATTTTCTAATATTTCCATAAAAATTTTCTCAAGATCCTTTTCGTGAACTTTCATTTCAAGAATTTCTGCTCCTATTGAGGATAATTTTAACAGAACTTCACTTAAAACATTAGTATCAAAAATTCTTATTTCATAAACTCCATCTCCAATAAGTTCTGCATTTTTTATTTCGGGCCCTCTAAATTTTACGGTGAATTCCGTAGCGGCATATCTTTCAAAAACTTCTTTCATCGTTGTTTCAAGGATCACCTTCCCTTTGTTAAGAAAAACTGTATTATCAGCCACTTCTTGCGCCACAATCATTTCATGAGTTGTTAGAAGAATCGCCCTCCCTTCATTCGCCATCTCCCTTATCAATTTCCTTATTTCAATACTTGAGATAACATCAACCCCAACTGTGGGCTCATCGAGAATAATGTTCTCTATTTCCGGCAGAAAAGAAATTAAAAGGGATAATTTTTGCTTCATCCCTTTTGAATACATCCTGACTTCACGATCAAGTGCATCAAATATTCCAAATCTATGGGCAAGTTCTTTTACTCTTACTTTATTAAATCTTTCTCCCTGAAGTGCAAGAAAATACTCGATATTTTGCCAGCCGGTTAGCCTGTAAAATAAATTTCTATCACCTTCAAGAACTACACTAAGATGCCTTAACGCAGCGCTTCTTCTTCTCACAACTGAATATCCGTTTATTAACACATCTCCTTCGTCCGGTAATACAAGACCAGATATGATTTTAATAAGTGTCGTTTTCCCCGCCCCGTTTGGACCAAGTAAAACAGTAACCTTTCCAGGAGGAATGTTAAAGCTCACTCCATCAAGAGCTTTTACCATATTTTTCCTGTAAACTTTTGTTAAATCTTTTACCTTAATCATCAGTAATGTCCCAGTGTTCCTTCCCGTCTTGCTCTATTATAACAGTATTTAAAAAAAATAATGCCGATCAAAAGGTAAATAACAGAAATTGTCAGGAGCTTTACCTCTAAAGTGATAAATGTCCTGACCGTTATCTTTGAGTTGAGTAGATTAAACAGAGTATGTGCAGCATAAGTATAGGGGACTGTATCCAGAAATTTATAGATAATTCCTGGCAGATGAACAACAGAAAAGATACCAGCCCCTATAAGAATTCCGTTTACAAGTTCAACCACAACCCCTGCCCGTTTTATGAGGAGAAATAGACCGATAAATGCAAGTCCCACACCGATAAAAAACGGAGAAAGACTCATAAAGGTGATCAAAAGAAGACCAAGATACTTTATGTGGGGAGATAGAAGTAAAAAACGATATATAGATATACAGTATCAATAAACCCTTGGGGAATGGTTGAAAGTATGTAAATAAGGGATACGGTTAGGGGTGATCTCCTTACGGAAAATAACCTTTCAATAACTCCCTGCTCTGCGTAGCCCATAAAGCTCCATCCCACTGAATTCGCAGTTGATTGATAGAAAGACCAGAGAAGATAGGCGAGCAAGAACGGGGTCGTAGAATGACCAAGATTACCAAGTCCTTTCACAAATCCATATCCCATAACCCCCAGAAGAATATACATCAATACAGCATTAAACCTGTATTTGTAGATGTATGAAAATTCATAAAAAATTATTTTAAGCATGAGACCTCAGGGTTTCATGTTTTTTGAAATCTTACCTTTCAAAAAATTTATGGCTTTTTTCAACACGGGGTCACGTCCTTCCGCTATGTCCTTCTGAGTCGGATAAATAACGATATCCGGCCTTATCCCCTTTCCCGCAAATGGCTCGGAATTTACACAGACTCTCAAATAGCCTCCACCTGGAAGGTTGACATAATAAGGGTTACCTGTTCCCCCGCAGGTTGGCATTCCTATAATTGTTGCCCTCCCTGACTCCTTCAAGGGACGGACAAAATCCTCCCCCGCACTACAGGTGTTGGGAGATGTTAAAATAACAAGAGGACCTGTAAAGACTTTATCCTTTGCAGGCTTGATAAATTTTACACCGAGATCCAGATAAATCTCCAAGAAATTTAATTTTGAAAAATTACCTATGTAAACCGGAGTGAAATTCCCCTGATAGTTTTCGATTGCATGATCTATAAAGTGGGCAATTATTTTATCCCCGATACCTGAATTGCCACCTCCATTTTGCCGTATATCAATGATTATTCCCTTAACCTTTTCAAGTTCAAGAGTGTCAAACTTATTTAAGAATTCCTTCAGAACCTTCTCACTCGAAAATGTTTTTAGGTTGAAATAAACAATACCATAGCCGATTTCTCTCATTTCTACAAAAGGTTTATTTTTCTTCTTGTAGGGTATTCTCTCTACCTCCACTGTCATTGTGTCCCCGTTTATCTTTCTGAACTTCACTTTGACTGTCGTGCCTTTTTTACCAATAAGTAAATTTTTCGCCCCAAACCACTCAAGAAATTGCTCAGGCTTGTGAGATATGTATGGATAAAGAAATTTTTTAAGATATTGCTGGACTGGAATGCCGTTGACCTCAACAACTTCTGCACCAGGTTTTAATCCTCTTCTCGAAAGCTCATTTGAGAAAACACTTTTTACAAAGACTTTACCTTTAAAACCAATGAATTCAATTGGGGGAATTATGAAATTCTCCCTTAAATCTGGTGGCATTTCGACAAAAGTATGATTGTCGTTTATACTTGCAACCAATCTCTTGAGAGTCCAGTAATACTCCTCCCGCGTTTTAGCTTTGATGACAGCCGGGATGAATTTTCTTACCTGTTCATCCCAGCTATTGAATTCTCCAAGTTTCAGATTGGCACATCTGTATTTTACCTCCGAATGGACAAGCATTAGACCCCATAACTTTTGTTCCACTGTTCCTGTCCACCTGGATCTTTCCTCTATGAATCTTTTTATTTTATCAAACGGGATTTCAGAAAAGTCAGGATTTGTTTTAATAAAACCGTAATCAGCAAATCCACTTTCTATGGCAAGGCTTATATACTTTAGAGCGCTATCTGTATCTCCCATTGTCGAATAAATCCTCGCAATTTCAACGAAAGCAAATTTTCTATCAACACCTCCAGTCTGTTTGAGGTTTTTTATTTTGTTCCGCAAAGCATTTTTTACTTTTTGCCATAGGACTGTATTCCTCAAGTGATCCCAGTCACTGTCGTCTTCTAAAATCCACCTATAAGTGATAAAAACGAAATTTTTCTTTACCGCTTTAACAAGATTATCTATAGCAATTGAATCTTTTTTCTCTTTTGCATAAATGCACCCATCATGATAGTATCCATCTGCAAGTGTTGTATCGAGCTCTATTACTCTTCTAAAGATGGCATGAGCACTATCAGAAAATCCGTCAGCATATGATTTATATCCAGCTGTAATGAGTTCTTCTAACTTCTCAAGTTGGGTTAATGAAATTCTTGTAACAGCTCCAAGATTCCCTGAAATCATGATGAAAAAAAACAGAAATCTCTTCAGTTTCATAATCTGCCCTCCATTTCAAAATGTAACAAAATATTTAACTTTAATTGCTGAGACTGAATTTATAATGCCTGTTTTATCTCTTTGATTATTAATTGCTATATATAATCCCCCTATTCCCAGCTGGTAACTTACAAATGTCCAGTACCTGTAGTACGGCTCGTAATACTCTGACTCTGAAAATACATTTTCGTAACCCAATCTCAGGTTGAGTTTCTTGTGAAAATTTATATTCCCAACATACATGGTCGAAATCGTTCTCCTTAACCCCGCTCCCTCAGATACCCCAAGTCTCGTGTTAAATGTAAAATTCCTCGTCACATGCAGTCCAAGCTCTACATTACCTGTGTAAAACCTCCCCACCTCTCCTGTCTGAAAGTTATACACCCTCTGGACCATTAGGTCCATCCTCACTCTGTTCGGTGGAATATTGAGTATGGATACAAAATTTATATTCCAGGCCCTGAACTCCACACAGGTGTCCCTGAATGGATCGTATTTATTGGCATCACCGTATCCACCAAAAATCATAACAGAATGCCCGTTTTTGAAAATAACCGAAAGCTCAGGAGAAATCTCCACTGATGGAAGCTCATTTAGATCCCTGCTCCTGGATACACTGAGGCCAACATCAACATAGGGTATCTTTTTCAAGTAGTATGTCCTCCCTAATCTGACACTCATATCGTACCCCCCTCCCATAACATATCCCAGCCTGTTTATATCAAATAAAGAATCGATCTTCTGGTAGTAAAACGATATGTTCTTCTCCCTCGATGCCCATTTCAGTCCAACGGTAAAGAAATTGCCCTCCAACGACTCACCTTCCCTGCTCTGTGAGTGAGCACCCACAAACAGAATGGTATAATTACCCCTTTCAAGCTTCGTATCCAGCGAGATTACCCTGTCCAGCGTATCACTGTGAGTGTAGTTCCCAACCAGAACCCCCATCTCGTAATTTCTGCCAGAATAAAGAGGTCTGACGAATAGAAAATCCTCCATGGAATCTGTCCTCACACTGAGAAAACCCCCTTTTAAAGATCCCTGCCTCAAAATACCCTTCATTCCCCATTTCAATGGGATCTCATTACCCCATGCATCGGTACCAATATTCCTCGTGTAAACAAAGTTCATCACGGGCATTCCTATAAGAAAGGGAAGCTGAAAAATATCCATGTCATACACAAAAAATGGCCTTTTTTCAGGTAGAAATCTCGGATATTTCGAGATGTTCACAGTAAAGGGATCGGCCTCAACATCGGCAAAATCAGGATTGTATGTAAAATGGAAGGTATTACCCTCAACTCTCAATATAACATCTCCAGCAAGATTTCTGTAATCTTCGCTCTCTTTACTTCCCCGGAAATCTCTTACTGTATCCCTTCGGACAACGATCTGAGGTATAAACTGCATCGAAAAGCTTATTGGTGCTTTTACCCGGACAAATTCCATATCTGGAGTTATCCTCCCCGGAGAGGGGAGTCTGTAATAATAGATCGATTTGTCTTTACTTATATGTCTTGAAAAGTTTATCCCCCATAACTTATTTCGGCTGTATTCAAGGGATTTAAAGGGAATTTCTATTTCCACAGAGTATAGACTATCCGAAACATGCGATGCTGCTTTCCAATCAGTATCCCAGGATGCATCAATAAGTCCATTGTTGAACCTTGAGTCAAGGATGTTGCCACCGGCATCCACTGAAAATTCAAAGACAGTGGATGGGTTACCAAATGGTGCAATGTGAAAAGTGACATAGTCATCTGCAATTTTATCCCTGCCTTTGTGCTCAACAACTGGTGGAGGTCCGTAACACTTAAAACCCACGAAAATGGATTTAGAACTTGTAAAGATGTAGGCCTCAGTCCTGTAAGTTGCTTTTTTACCGTAAACAGGAATAAATTCTTTGAAATCAGATACCATGTAAGCTTTCTTCCAAGCACTATCGACAAGAATTCCGTCCAGGACGATGTTTGAATTGGTTTTTGGGATGATAAGCATGATTAGCAAATAAATCATCTATGATACCTCCTTTTTAAGTAACTTCAATAATTTTATAACCCTATCACCTGTTTCAGAAGGTCCACATTCCCATAGATATATCCGACCGCGGAAGAGCACAATTTTCATAGGGAAAAGACATCCATGGTAAAACTTCAATATTTCGAACATTTCTGGTAAAAGTAATATTTTCTCTTTCGGTATCCTCATACTGAGTATCCACTTCTGGGTAAGCTCTGCGTTGGATGACAGAGGAACAACTTTTGTTTCAGGTAAATTCACCAAATTTTTGTACTCGAGTAATGATCCAACACATTTAGAAGGCTTTAACACATATAACAAAGTTGGTTCCACACCGATCATCTTTTTCATAAAATATGGTGCGGGAAATCCCTGACCAAGAAGATAAATACGATTATTTAATTTTCCTATTTTATTTATTAGAAGTGAAGAAAAAATCAAAAGTACTAAAAGACTACCTGATTCTAACCAATTTCGTTTCTTTTCCATTGTAAACCTCTAAAAAAAGTTTATCGTTTTTAATCAGGAATTTTTTTACCTGTGGAGCATTATCTGGATACTTTTCAGGTATATAAGCGTACCTCTTCTTTGCTACGGGAATGTTGGGTAGAAACCCACACTTTATGTTTTCCAATCGAGACGGATAAAAGGAAAAAACACAGTTAGAGATATTGAATGTTATGAAAAGCGTATCCCTGAAAATGGTACTTATAGGTTTTATCAACCCGTAACCCTTTTTAAGCACCTCTTTAGGAGTATATAAAAAGGATGTGTCGTAGATCCCATTGATATTGTAAACCTGAATCCACCACCCAGGATTGAGAAAGATATCTTTAGATGATGTATCAACTTTTAATGCAATTAAAACAATTTTCCTATCCATTAAGTAACCTTTGAATGGTGTGGTATGATCACTCCGGATGTAAAAATCGACGGTATCTCGCCCTCGAATA